>JALCDN010000021.1 GCA_022641595.1 Ruminococcus sp.
ATTCATTTAGTTGGGGTAACATCATTTTTATCCGTTCTTCCATAATACTTTTACCTCACTTTTTACTTGATAAAAATATTATAACATATTTTGCTTAGATAGTCATGTTATTATTTCATAAGTCCTTGACATAAAAACAGTTGCACCACGCTGACGCTGTTCAAGAATAAGTTTAATAAGTGTATCACGCATAAGCGGGTCAAGTCCCGTTGACGGCTCGTCAAGTAAAAGTATATCAGGCTTTGACATAAATGCCGCAACCAAAGCTGTTTTCTGTTTCATACCCTTGCTCATTCGTCTTAATGGTGCGTCAGCTGCAAGCTTAAATCTGTCTATAAGCTCATTTGTATAGCTCATATCCTTTAAGCCTAAAAACTGTGCCTGCAATTTCAGAAAGCTTTCGCCAGTTCCTACGTCTGGAAAATCAATCTCACCAGGAACATATCCGATATGTTTCATAATATCCCTGCTCTTTTTCCAGCAGTCTTTTCCGTTAATTTCGCAGTTCCCGTTGTCAGCTTTGAGAAAGCCCATAAGATGACGCATTGTAGTTGTTTTACCACTTCCGTTAGTTCCCACAAGTCCGAAAGTTTCTCCCTCTTTAATGGAGTAATCAAAACCGAAAATGCCTTTGCCATTCCCATAATCCTTTGTAAGAGAATTTATTTTTATTGTTATGCTCATTACTTGACACCTCCGAACTTTTTGTCATTCTCATAAAAATGCATAAAATATTCTTCAAGGGATACCGAATGTTCCTGCATACCTGTAAGCTGATATTTTGACACCTCATTAATAAATTTATTAGTATCCTCGTCATTTACAAGAACATTGCACTTTAGAACATCAAAAAATATTTTATCAAATGTAAAATCATTTTTTATAAATTTCTCAAAAGAGCTTTTAACAGAAAAGGTCAGCGTGAAAATATTTTTTAGTCCGTGCTTGACATCATCAGCATTTACGGTGGAAACAAGTTTGCCGTCTTTTATGATTGCAATTCTGTCGCAAACTGCCTCAACCTCTGAAAAAATATGACTTGATAAAAGAATTGTTTTGCCTCGTTTTTTTTCGCCACGGATAAAGTCGATAAAAATCTCCTGCATTACGGGGTCAAGTCCGCTGGTAGGTTCATCAAGTAAAAGTATATCGGGGTCATCAAGAAAGGCCGTTACAACTGCAAGCTTTCTCTTTTCACCGATACTCATTTTTTTTACACTCCCACTTGGGTCAAGCTTGAACGTATTGAGAAGATAATTTACCCTGTCATTATTTTTATTCTTTCTCATACCCTGCATCATTTTTATGAACTCTGTACCGTTCAGTCCCTCTGGCAAAGCAACCTCACCAGGCAAATATCCCACGTTTTCTAAAATTCTGGAATAATTTTTACTGCAATCCATACTGTTTATTTTGGCATTACCACTCTGCGGTTTTGAAAACCCCATAAGGTGACGCATTGTAGTTGACTTTCCAGCACCATTAGGTCCTAAAAAGCCAAGAGTTTCACCCTTTGCAACACTGAAAGAAACATCGAATATTCCTCGCCCGTGGCCATAATCTTTTGTAAGATTTTGCACTTCAATCACATTCACGTCTGTCAACTCCTTTTGTTTTACTGGACTACATTGTATAATCCAATAGTAAAACGAAAGTAAAAAAGCGGAGGAATTTTTCATTTCTCCGCAAAATATTTTATTTTAATGGCAGACTCACAATAAATGTACTGCCCTCGTTAAGCTTACTTGACACAGTAACTTTTCCACCGCATAACTCTGTTATACGCTTTACTATTGAAAGTCCGATACCAT
Organism: Ruminococcus sp.; assembly: GCA_022641595.1. Taxonomy (GTDB): domain Bacteria; phylum Bacillota; class Clostridia; order Oscillospirales; family Ruminococcaceae; genus Ruminococcus. Next base: position 1,812 of record JALCDN010000021.1, read on the forward strand.
TTCCCTTTACTATGCTTGTGGTATCGTTCTGATAATACTTATCGAAAATATGCTTTTGAGTTTCAACAGACATTCCTCCGCCAGAGTCTTTGATATGTATTTTCAGCTGTTTGTCTGTTATCTCCTGCCAGATTGAAATTGTGCCGTTTCCGGGTGTGAATTTAACGGCATTGCCAATAAGATTTATCCAAATCTGTTCCATAAGTTCCTCATTACCATAATAGCTGAATGAAAAATCATCGGGAATATCAATGGTTATATTTTCCTTTTCACAAGCCTTTAGAAATAATATTGCACAGTGTTTTATCTGTTCGCTTAAACTGAAATTTTCCTTGTCAGTAATAATTACACAAGCCTCAACTTTCGACAGCAACAGAGTATTTTGCGACAAATTCATAAGTCTGTGGGATTGTTCGGAAATAAGCTTTAAGTATTCTTTCTGTTCGTTTATATCAAGTTCTTCGTTTTTTTCATAAAGCAAATCAGCAAAGCCTCCGATTGACGTAATTGGTGTTTTGAATTCGTGGGCAAATTCATTTACGAAATTGTCCATTTCAGTTTTCGTTCTTGAAAGTTCCTCTGCCATAGCATTGAAATTTCTATAAATGGTTTCATATTCACCAGCATTTTGTTCGTCAAGCTTTACATTAAGCTTTCCGTCTGCTATATCCTGCAAGCCGTCAGCCAGCGGTAACAATTTTTCCTCCATTGAACGAACAACCATACGTAGTGTATACCACATAATAAAGGATGTCGGAATTATCATTCCCAGCATTGAAATTGCTGTACTATGGTTCATACCAAAAGCCAAAAATGCAACAAGACCAAAAGCCATTACTGAACCTATTATCACAGAAATACTAAGAAAATAAACCCATTTAAGCTTTCGCAGCTGAAAAAGATGTTTACTGTTTTTCATTTTCAGCTACCTCATTTTTTATAACACCCTTATAGCCTAATCCCCTTACTGAAACAAGTTCAAAGCCGTTACAATCTGCACATTTATTTCTCAATCTACTTATATATGTTTTAATGGTGTTATAGTCGCTTTCAGTATCATATCCCCATACCTCGTCCATTAGCTGCTGCTTGGTAAAAACAACTCCTGGATATGATAACAGCTTGAATAAAAGCTTGGATTCTATCTCTGTAAGTTCTTTTGCTATGCCGTTTATTTCAGCCGACAGCGAGTCAGCTTTAAGTGTCATATTACCCACAACAAGCTTTTGTTCATTGGCAATTCTTGCCCGTCTAAGCAATGCGTCAATCCGCCAGCTTAATTCCTCATAATCAATAGGCTTTGTCATATAATCATCAATTCCCAAAGCAAAGCCTTTCTTCTTATGTGCAAATGTATTCATTGCCGTAAGGAAAATTACGGGTGTCATATCCTTGCTATCACGCAGAGATTTAACAAACTCATACCCGTCCATTTCAGGCATCATAATATCGCAGATTATCAAATCAATATGATGATGTTCAAGAATGTCAAGGGCAGATTTTCCACTGTCCGCCTCAAAAATATTGTATACATCTTTAAGCTTTGCCCTTGTCAGAATTCTTACAGACATTTCGTCCTCAACTATAAGAATATTTATCATATTTTCGCCAATTCCTCTCTGTTCATTCTGATATAATTGTAAATCCGAATATGCAAAATGTCAAGAGCTCAGCCGATTATTTACCTCTCTGACTATTTTTATCAAAGACAGAAAAACCTATCAATATTGTCAGCATAATTTCCATAATAATTTTAAGTGCAAAAGTCATTTTAACCTCTCCTTTTTTGATACAAAATACAATGGCTACAATCAGCATTAGTATCGGCATAGCCAAAAATATAATTAACTTTTTTGAATTTTTCATCTTAACCACTCTTATTCCCCCCTCCTCTTTCTTCTCCAGTTTGAGGGGGGACTTTTCACGTAAATAAACATTTTTACCGTGAAAATTTTGGGCGTACCCTTGACAAATTCTCAAAAGTTGTTTATAATTGTAGTACAAGGCTGTGATGAGAAGTAGTATGTGTTTTCCCAATCAAAAGAGAGCTGTCGGTTGGTGTAAGACAGTGTGAGGGAACATTGAAGTAGTCTCGGAGCTCCGGCGGTGAACATTTTATTTTAAAGTAGCCATCGGCGTGTTTCTCACGTTACAGAGTTTCAGCTTTTTGCTGTACAGAGTGCAGGGCTTAATTTTCCCTGAATTCGGGTGGTATCACGGACTTTTCATCTGATATTGTTCGCCCCGAACCTATTAAGGTTCGGGGTTTTTTATGTCTCCGAATCAAATAATCTTTAAAGGAGTTTTTTTATGCATAAGGAACTTGCAAAGTCTTATAATCCTAAAGACTTCGAAGACAGAATTTATGCCGCATGGAATGATAATGGCTGTTTTCACGCTGAAGTCGATAAGACTAAAAATCCATACACTATTGTTATTCCGCCTCCGAATATTACAGGTCAGCTTCATATGGGTCACGCTCTTGATGAAACACTTCAGGATATTCTCATACGTTGGAAAAGAATGTCCGGATATGCAACACTCTGGCTGCCGGGTACTGACCATGCTTCAATAGCTACAGAAGCGAAAATTGTCGAGGCTATGCGAAAAGAGGGCATCACTAAGGACGATATCGGACGTGACGCATTTCTGAAACGTGCATGGGACTGGAAAAAACAGTACGGCGGACGTATTGTTGAACAGCTCAAGAAACTTGGTTCTTCATGTGACTGGTCAAGAGAACGCTTCACCATGGACGAAGGCTGCAATAAAGCTGTTAAAGACGTTTTTGTAAAATACTACGAAAAAGGACTCATATACAGAGGCGAACGAATCATTAACTGGTGTCCGCACTGTCTTACATCAATTTCTGATGCTGAAGTTGAATACGAGGATCAGGCAGGTCACTTCTGGCATCTAAGGTACAAAATAAAGGACTCTGATGATTATCTCGAGCTTGCTACAACTCGTCCTGAAACACTTCTTGGCGATACCGCTGTTGCAGTAAACCCTAATGATGAGCGTTATAAGTCTCTTGTCGGAAAAACGGTTATACTGCCTATTGTTCACCGTGAAATTCCTATTATCGCAGATGATTACGTTGAAATAGATTTTGGTACAGGTGTTGTTAAGATAACACCGGCACATGACCCTAACGACTTTGAAGTTGGTCTCAGACATAACCTTGAAGTCATCAATGTTATGACTCCAGATGCAAAAATTACTGAAGACTACCCTAAGTATGCAGGTATGGACAGATACGAAGCCCGCAAGGCTATTGTTGATGACCTTGACGCTGAAGGTGCACTCGTGAGAATTGAGGAGTATAGCCATAACGTTGGCACTTGCTATCGTTGTGGAACTACTGTTGAACCAAGAGTTTCAAAGCAGTGGTTTGTAAAAATGGCACCTCTGGCAAAGCCTGCAATAGACGCTGTTGAAAACGGCAAGACTAAATTTGTTCCTGAACGTTTTGACAAAATTTATTTTCATTGGCTTGAAAATATTAAGGATTGGTGCATTTCCCGTCAGCTCTGGTGGGGTCACAGAATACCTGCATTCTACTGTGATGACTGTGGCGAAATGGTTGTTTCCAAGGAGAATTCGGTAATCTGTCCAAAGTGTGGCAAACCGATGAGACAGGATCCTGATACACTTGATACATGGTTTAGCTCAGCTCTCTGGCCGTTTTCCACACTTGGCTGGCCTGATAATACCGAGGAGCTTAAATATTTCTACCCGACAAATACTCTTGTTACAGGTTATGATATAATTTTCTTCTGGGTAGTAAGAATGATGTCCAGCGGTATCGAAAATATGGGCGAAGTTCCTTTTGATACTGTTCTTATACATGGTCTTGTCCGTGACTCTCAGGGAAGAAAAATGTCGAAATCTCTCGGCAATGGCATAGATCCTCTCGAAGTTATTGATGAATACGGCGCTGACGCACTCAGATTTATGCTTGCTACAGGTAATTCTCCTGGAAACGATATGCGTTATATAGACGAAAAGGTCAAGGCTTCAAGAAACTTTGCAAACAAACTCTGGAACGCTTCAAGATTTATTATGATGAATCTTCCTGAAGACTTTAAATTCAACGGTTTGCCGGATAATCTCAATATTGAGGATAAATGGCTTATAAATAAATTCAACAAGCTTGCTGCCGAGGTAAACGAGAATCTTACTAATTTTGAACTTGGGGTTGCTTCATCGAAAATCTACGACTTTATCTGGGACGTTTTCTGTGACTGGTATATCGAGCTTACTAAGCCGAGAATACAAAGCGGCGGTGAGTCTATGCAGATAGCTCAGGCTGTTCTTATCTGGACAATGCAGGGTATGCTGAAACTTCTCCATCCATTTATGCCTTTCATAACCGAGGAAATCTGGCAGGTTCTAAGTGGTGGCTCAAGTATGATTATGCTCGAAAAGTATCCTGTCTACGATGAGGCTATCTCATTTGACAAGGAAGAAACTGATTTTGAGAAAATTATTTCATCTATAAAGGCTATAAGAAATACCCGCACCGAACTTAATGTACCGCCGTCTGTAAAGGCAAAGCTCTTTATTGAAACTGCTGACAGTGAACTTTTCAGTTCATGCAAAATTTTCTTTGAAAAGCTTGCCTCAGCATCTTCCGTAGAAGTGGCAGCTTCATTCAATATTCCGGATTCCGCAAACGCTGTTACTGACTCAGCAAGAGTTTTCATTCCAATGGATGAACTCGTTGATAAGGAAAAGGAACTTTTGCGTCTTGATAAAGAACGTGAAAAGGTTCAGAAGGACATTGACTTCCTTAACGGAAAGCTCAGCAATCAAGGCTTTATTGCCAAAGCTCCTGAAAAACTTATTGATGCCGAAAAAGCTAAGCTTTCTAAGGCTCAGGAAAAAATGACTAAAATTATGCAGTCAATTAACTCTTATAAATAAGCTTATGTAGAAAAAAATACCGCCGAAGGATATTCGACGGTATTTTTATTTAAGGTTATACAACAAGATAACCATGTTTTTCTGAAATACCTATTTCAGCTATTGTTCCTGAATTGAACTGTAAGAAATCCTGTTCAACTCCGTCACTGAAAATGACACCATTTTCGGGCATATTTGAAACAATCCGCAATTTTTTGCCATTTTCAATTTTTCCGAAAACGATTCCCGCACCTGTAGAGTTGCTGGGGTAAGGCTCACGAACAGTAAAATAGAGATAATCAGAATCCCAGCCAAAAGAAGTATCGACAAATGGTTTTTGGTTGATGCCGCAACCTCTGTCGATTCCGGCAGCACCGGCTATGATACCTTTGAACCAACCTGTTGAACCGAGTCCTGTTGAAATGATTATTCCGCTTGATGACTGACATTCGCATCTGTCGTTGAGTGATATTTCATATCTTGCTGACATATGAGTTCTTTGACCTATAAAAATGTCGTTTACGCCACATATTTTCTGACCATCATTAAGTGATGCACAAGCTATTGTTACGGTTTTAATGTTTCGTTTGTTCTTAAACACTTCAGGAACTATAGCTGCAAGTTCATCTGATGAAAATGGAAGAAGTACACCACTCCATCTTTTCGGGTCAGGGTTTACGCCAATAAGCATTTGCCTGTCAAGGTATTTCATAATATTTACAACAAGACCATCTCTGCCGACAGCAATTACAAGGTCTTTTGCACCAAACAGGAAGTTAGGAATATGTGTACTGTCAATCACTTGAACGTAGCCTATATTCTGCAATGTTCGAATAGTTTTTTCAACGGCAGTGTGATAAATCTTATGTTCGTTCTGATAATCAGAGAAATCGCCGCCGTGACTTTCAATATAAAATTTTGCCTGACTTTCGGTATTATATCGGTAAACGAGGCTTTCGAGACGAGTTTTCTGAGTTACAAGTACAATTTTGTTATCAGTCATTCTATCCATTATTCTTACCCATAACGCTTTCAAGCAAATCCGGAGTTATATTAAGCTGACCGATTTTACTGCTGTTAATAGCAAGCTTTTCAAATGCCTGAGCGATAATTTTCTGAGGTTCCATATTCATTCCTGCAAGAGCGATAAGAACTTCCGGATTTATTTTGTTGTAAGCGTCCATAACGGCTGAAATGCGGAAAGCTTCGGCTTCGGCATTTTTTTTGGCATTTTCGTATTTAAGCTCGGCAAGTTCCTGACGTTTTCTTTCAAGTTCAAGTTCGCTTTCTATGCGGATTCGTTGACGTTCAGCCTCAGCTTCAACCTCCATGCGGTCACGATCGAGTTTGTTTTCAATTTCATATTTTTTGAATTCATTTTCTTTTTCCATTAGCATTTTCTTGGTATCTATTTCGCTTGCTTTTATTTTCTTTTTCTTTTCCTCAACGGATACCTCAGTTGAGAGTTCATTTTCTTTCACACGACGTTCTTGTTCAATGGAAGCGTTACGGCGTTCATATAGGGCATCGTCAGCTTGCCGGAGTATTTCTTCTCTTGTTTTTGCTTCCAAGGCTCTGCCGGTTTCTGGAGTTGGTGAAATTTTCAGAATTGAAAAACCTGAAACAGCGATTCCAAGGTTTTTAATTTCGGCATTTGTCTGTATTGCTTTAAGGACGTCCTGTGCAAGTGTTCTGCTGAAAGTAATAGCCTCCTGAATTGTAACTGAGTCTATGCGGCTTTTGACAAGAACCTCGCATATATTTTTAATTCGTTTTGAGAGCTTCATCATTGGGTCACTGAAAAAGTTTTTAGTTTTTAAGTTTACTGTAAAATCCATTGATTTGGCAATTTGTTTGTAGTCAGTTATCTGGTAAGTGAGCTGTCCCTGAACTGTTACTGACTGAAAATCCTTTGTGGTTTCTGTGAACACAAAATCGGCATCATTATTTGACGTTGGTATTGCACAGGCTGTTGTATTTTTTTCCATAAAGAAAAATGACAAGCCTGTACCTTCAGAGACAATTTTTCCTTTTTTATAACGTATCACATATTCACTTGGTAAAAATTTAACATACATAATATAATCTCCTCAATAATCTTATTTTCTTGTGAAAAGCTTTGCCGGACGATGTCCTGCACCTACTGTAAATTCGTTTGTTTCTATAACATAATCTGAAATTTTTCTTCTGAAATTTGCTGGAAGAACCGATACGTTCAGAATAGTTTCCTGAACACGCTGCAATGCTGTAAGCGTAAATTTTTCGGGAAGGAAATCGAATATCACGTCATAGTCTTTTGCCTGAATCCGTAAAAGTGAAAGAGCAGATGCAATTATTGCAGCATGGTCGAATGCGAGCATTCCGGTGTCGATAATTTCAAAATAGGTTCTGCCGAAAGAATGATTTTTTTCTTTTAGCAGTGCCGAAAGCTTAGTATGAGAATTTTCAAGCAAAAGCTTGAAAAAGTTGTTATCTTGTGTAAATGAAATATCGAACCAATCAGCATCGCAGGCATCATCTCCGCCGACGGCGTTTACAGCCTCCTCACTGATAATGGATATGAATGAATTTGAAATAATTCTGCCTCTTGGGTCACGGTCAGGTTTGCTGAAAACGAGAGACGGCATAAGAGCAGAAGGTGCGACATTAGTTTCCTCGATTATTTCACGCAAGGCACATTCTTCTATTGTTTCATTTTGTTTTACGAATCCTCCAGGAACTGCCCACTGATTTTTAAATGGGTGACAGCCTCTTTTCACAAGCAGAACTGAGAGCTTATTGTCGGAATTTTTTCTATAGCTTTTCTCAGCCTCATTTCTTACCATAAAAGCGACTATATCGGCAGTGACTGATGGACGCTCATAATTTTCGATTTTGTATTCTGATAAGAAATTTTTTTCAGATTCCATTGGTAACGCCTCCTATGTTATTACTAATATGATAATAACACATTAGTAATAACTTGTCAAGAGCTTTTATAAAATTTCTCAAAAAAAAATACCGCCGAAGAGTATTCGGCGGTAAATTTGTATTAAGCTGACTTGTGTAGTGTAACTTCAGTATATTTTTAAAGACCTAAGGGGTGTTTAAGTTTCTGAATCCTGTAGTTAATGATGTTTTTTCTTTTTTGGTGCTTCATTGTCATCACTTTCGGATTGTAATGCAGCATAACCCGTTTCACCTGTTCTGATTTTTACGGCATCGGTTATCTGGTAAGAGAAAATCTTTCCGTCGCCTATTTCGCCTGTTGCCGCAACCTCAAGTATTTTTTTAATAATTTTGTCTTTCCATTCTTCTGATGAGACTACTATTTCAAATTTGAGCTTAGGCTGCATCATAATGTCAATTTCCTGACCTCTTACGATAGTAGTGTAACCTCTTTGCACACCAAAGCCCATAACCTGTGAAACGGTTACACCGTTTACGTCGATTCCATGGAGAGCTTCTTTTATATCTTCAAGTTTTTCCTCACGAACAATAGCTTCAATCTTGTACATCATTGTGTTATCCTCCTTAGCAATAATGGTAATGGCTTATGCTTAATATTATGACGTTAGATTTAATCAAGACCGTTGAATGAAGGATAAGCACTTTCACCGTGCTGAGTAACGTCCATTCCAACAAGCTCGTCTTTAGGGTCAACACGCAGTGAAGTAAACAGCTTTGTAATGCCAACGCATATAAGCGTACCTATAACGGCTACAGCAATAGTAATTGCGATTCCTGCAAGCTGCATAAAGAACAGCTTTGTATCGCCAAATGCAAGACCGTTCCATTTTGCAACGGGGTTAATTTTGCTTTGAGCGAATATGCCTGTAGCGATACCGCCCCATATACCACCGATACCGTGACAGCCGAAAGCATCAAGAGCATCATCAATTTTAAGCTTGTTTTTAAGGAAACTCATTGTAAAGCAGCATATAGGGCTTACAAGTGCACCGATTATTACGGCAGACCAGATTGGAACAAAGCCTGCACCCGGGGTTATAGCGACAAGTCCGACAACAAGACCTGTTGAAGCACCTACAAGAGTAGGTTTTCCTTCTTTTACGATATCTATTACCATCCAGGAAATGAGAGCTGTTGCTGATGCAAGAGCCGATGTTGTGAAAGCGTGAGCAGCGAGTCCGTTTGCACCAAGTGCTGAACCTGCGTTAAATCCGTACCAACCGAACCAAAGCATAGCAGCTCCGAGGAAAACGAAAGGAATGTTGTGAACTCTGTATGAAGTATGTTCGATACCACGTCTTCTGCCGAGTATCATAGCCAGAACCAAACCGCTTACGCCAGAGCTTATGTGAACAACGTTTCCGCCGGCAAAGTCGACCGAGCCGATTTTTGCGAGGAATCCGCCTGAACCCCACACCATATGTGCCATTGGGTAATAGACTATAAGTGACCAAAGTACAATAAAGATACAAAGAGCCTTAAATCTCATACGACCTACAACCGCACCCGTAATAAGTCCGGGAGTGATCATAGCGAACATCATCTGAAAAATAACGAATGTATAAGCTGATAAAGTCGGAGCGTAATCGCTTACGCTGTTAAGAGAGATTCCGTTTAGGAAAACGTTTTTCAATGTGCCGATTATTCCGCCATTATCTCCGCTGAATGAAAGCGAATAGCCGAATGCTATCCACATAACTACTGATATACCCATTATTGCGACGCAAGCCATCATAGTATTAACGACATTTTTTCTTCGTACAAGACCTCCGTAGAAAAACGCAAGTCCTGGCGTCATAAAAAATACTAATGCTGCACAAATCATTATGAATGCATTGTCTCCTGTGTTCATAAAAAAGCCTCCGGTTTCTTATAAAATGCATAATTCTGCCTTTTCAAAGCATTGGCTCGTCAGTCAACAGATAAGGTAAAAATTATTGTTGATTTGTCATTTGTGCACAAATAAAAAAATGGAGTTCAGATAATACAATCTGAACTCCATCGTTCTGAGTTTATTATATCACTGCATTTTTTAAATTGCAATAGATATTTTGATTTTCGTCACTATTAACAAAACTGTTGAAAGTTTGTTTAAACTTGAGAAAATATTACGAATCGGCAAATCGTTGACAAGTTGAGCGGAAAAGGATATAATATATTCAGGTATCTCTAAAAACTCCTTTGAGAAAAAACAGCTATGCACTGGCATCTACTGCGTCAGCCCTCCATCGGAGTGTGACACAGCGATGACATTATGAAAGAGGACGGAGTGGAAAACGTTGAAAAACATAAATTCTGAATTTAATAAAGCAGTAAATGCAGAACAAAAGCATTTTTATATAAATATGGCAGCATCAATAGTAAAGGATACAATAACGACAGTAAGCTTCAGTATATTCGATACGCTTGTGGTGATGCCGTTTTTTGAGCAAAGTGACTTATTTTTTCTGATGGAAGATGAGTTCTCGTCATTGTATACGGGAAAAAAATCGTTTTATGATTTACGGAAAAAAGCTGAAGAAACTGCAAAAAAGAAATCGGACAAAAATTTGCTGAAAATTTCCGATATATATGATGCTCTTGAAAAATTAAGCGGAATAAGTCATTCAAGTGCCGAAAAGCTTATGCAGCAAGAGCTTGACCTTACGGTTTATTACTGTTATCCTCGTGACTGCGGAATGAAGCTTTACCGTGAGGCAATTGATGCAGGAAAAAATGTTGTGCTGATTTCGGATACATATTATCCGACTGAAACTGTGACGGAGATTCTTAAGCACTGCACAGTAACTGAATATAAGGGAATATTTCTTTCAAATTCCGTTCAATCTGATAAAACTGATGCAGCACTTTACAAGGCTGTTGTTAAAAAGTACGGATTAAAAGAAGGTCAGCTTATTCATGTTGGAAGTGATATTCACTCTGATATAGAGGTGCCTGTTGCAATGGGTATAGAGGCACTGTATTTGCCAAGTTGTACGGAAAGTATGAAGAAATCCGGTTTTCTTTTCAATTATATTACAGATACTCTTAAATCAAAATTCGTTTCGGCTGATTATTTTTCACTTCGGTGTGTGCTTGCACTTTACAGTGAGTATGGGTTTGATTATCCGTCAGGGCCTGTAAGAAAACAGGGCGATTTTTGTGGCAGTGAAAAGCTTCTTGGATTTATAACAATTGGAGCAATAGGTCTGATAAAGGACTATGTTATGTCTTCTCAAACAGAAGCGATGGTCATAACGGCAATGAGCAGAAACCACAGAATTTCCGAGGGAAGTGACCGCCTTCCAGAAATCTTTGAAAGTCATTTTGGAGAATTTCTTAATCAGTTTGATTTCAAGGGTTGTAATTTGCCACTGAGATATTATGTAGAGCATGGTAACGTAAGTGACAGAATGTGCTTAAAGAATTTTATTTCGCCGAAGGACTTTGTTCAGTGGGGGGACAGCGTTAAAGAATATACGCCGTCAGGAGCGAAAAACAAGGATTCATTAATGTCGGGAATATCCGAAAAGGTTTTGCGTCAGGGAAGCCTGCAGAAAAATATTGCGGATAAGCTTATAAGAAAATTAAAGAACTTATAAAATCTGAAACAAAAAGCGGTCAGTCCATAATTTGGACTGACCGCTAAAATTTTGTTGAGTTACTGCATTATCTGAGCAAACATAATATATTGTCTTAACAGAGAGAGGTCAAAGATGTCGGCAATACCGTCATCGTCGAAATCGCAGTTGTAACCGCTCAAAGCACCGCAAAGAGATTTTGCACATATAACAGCGTCAGCGATATCAACTGAGCCATCGTGATTGAAGTCACCTTTAAGGTAAACGGTTTCTGTTGTAGTTGAGGTAGAAGTTGTGGTAGGCATAGCTGTGGTAGAGGTTGTAGTTGTAGAAGTTGTGGTCGGTATAGTTGTAGTAGAGGTTGTAGTTGTAGAAGTTGTGGTCGGTATAGTTGTAGTAGAGGTTGTAGTTGTAGAAGTTGTGGTTGGTATAGTTGTGGTAGTGGTTGTGGTTGTAGAAGTTGTGGTCGGTATAGTTGTAGTTGAGGTTGTAGTAGTGGTAGTTGTAGTGGAAGTAGTGGCTGAAGCTGTAGTTAAAGCTGGAATTATTGTTGATGAATAATCGGTTTTTGAAAGTGTAGGGTAAGTAAAGACAGTGCCAATGAAGTTAGTTTCTTCAGTATGGTTTTTGAAATACGAGTCAGAGCCTTTGATAAAGTAGTCATATTTAGCAACGACACCGTTGTAGCCGTCTTCATCGTCCCATGTTACGTCCACAGCGTACCATTTACCGTCTTCCATTTTAACGTAATCCCACATATGACCTGTCATTTTGTCCTTGTCGAAGTTACCGAAAACGAGTACGCAAGGGATATTTTCACGGTCGCAGAGCAGCTTGAAAGCTTTGGAGTAGCCCTCGCAAACAACACCGGGTGTAATGAGAGCGCCTATTGCAGAGCTACTGAATTTTGCGGAAGTATCGTAATAAGTAAAAGTAGAGATTTCGTCGTGCATTTCTCTGATTTTGTCGTATGAAGTAGTACCATTTATAACGAAGTTGTCGACAGCATCGGATAGTTTATTTTCGTAATTCTGAGCTTCCTGCAAAGTAGAGAATGAGGAGCTGAGATTAGGAGTAATTTTGATACCGCCGATGGTCAGAGTATACAAGCCTGTAATGGAGCTGTGTTTAACGGTAGTATTCATAAGACCTACGCTCATATTATTAGGGTCAAGCCAGCAGATTTCCGGATAGTCAAAGAGGAGGCTGTCACGACCAGGCTTGCAATTTTGCATAAGTGCGTCATTGAGTGCAGTTTCGTCATCACTTGAGTAGCTTGATGTGCCGGGCAGTGCTGAAAGTGAGACTTTAACGGCATTAGGAAAAGCGACAGAGACGCTGCTAAGGTCTGGAGTAGTCCATACTTTAAGAGCATCATAAACAGCTTTGTTGTTTTCGTCAAGGAAGTCAGCATAGCTGTAGGTATTGCTGTTAAAATTTGAATTTACCTGAGGATTTGAACTGAAAGAAAGGGAATAGTCAGAATTATTGTTGTTAAGAGTGAAAGTTTCGTCGGACAAATCCAAAGATACGTTAGAAGTTGTAGTTTCGTCAGCTATTGCATAAAAAGCGCCTGTACCTGAAATGCAGGACAGAGTTAATGCAGTAGCAAGGGCTTTTTTTATAAACTTTTTCATAAAGATTTCCTCCTGTCAAAAGCGACTGTATAAGCATTATATTCTATCCCCCCGAATCCGCTCTGATTTTCTATAGTTATATTATATACTAATCTTATTTACTTGTCAATAACCTTTATAATTTGTTCACATTGAAAATGCAAAATTGTATACTTACACAATTACTTAAAGATTTGTTTGTAGAAAAAAGCAACCCATTTAACAATAAGATTGAGCTTTTTAAAATATCAGAGTAAACGTATGAAATACACTTGTCCGTCTGTTGTGGTCAAATATGTCAAAAATTTGCGGATTATGGTGTTTTAGATTTGTTACTTTGTCTCTTGAATTAAATAAGCATATGTGGTATACTTAGTTAAGACAGCACTGCAAAAGTCGTATCTTACGACTTTTTAAACGCCTTGCTTGCATATTTTCCGTCATTTTGCCCTAAAAATCCTTGACATACTGGCAGTATTCCTGCAAATTTTTAGTGCATCTGACTAAAAATCTGACTTTGCAATACGTGCACAAGACTTGTGCAGTGTTGCCTTAAGCATTCTAAAAAATTCGACATTTATCCCCAATTTGCATTAAAGGAGAGTCCTAAAATGGATTTATTTCAAATGAGTAAAAGTGAACTCCTTGAGTTCAGAAACAAGACTGAAAATGAATATAATAGCTTTAAATCCCTCGGTCTGAAGCTCGATATGTCAAGAGGAAAGCCTTCACCGGAACAGCTTGACCTCAGTATGGGTATGCTTAATGTTCTTAACGACGGCAACTACAAGTCGGAAAACGGTCTTGACTGTCGTAACTACGGTATGCTCGACGGTATTCCTGAAGCTAAAAAGTTTTTTGCACCTATGATAGGCGTAAATGAAAACGAAATCATAGTTTGTGGCAACTCAAGCCTTAACGTTATGTTCTGGACTATCCAGACAGCCTTTACTCACGGTATTCTCGGCGAAAAACCTTGGTGTAAATGTGATAAGATAAAGTTTCTCTGCCCTACTCCTGGTTATGACAGACATTTTGCTATATGTGAGTTCTTCGGAATAGAAATGATTAATATTCCTATGCACTCTGATGGTCCGGATATGGATATGATTGAAAAACTCGTTGCTGAAGACGAATCAATAAAGGGTATCTGGTGTGTACCTCAGTATTCAAATCCTCAGGGCATATGCTACAGTGATGAAACGGTAAAGCGTTTTGCTGCTTTAAAAACAAAAGCAAAGGATTTCAGAATATTCTGGGATAACGCTTATTGTATCCATCATCTTTGTGATGAGCCAAAATATATACTTAGTATACTTGATGAAGCAAAGAAAGTAAATAACGAAAATATTGTTTACATTTTTGGTTCAACTTCAAAGGTTACTTTCTCCGGTGCAGGTGTTGCAGTTATTGGCGCAAGTCTTGAGAACATCAAGAGTCTTAAAACCGCACTTGGAATCAGTACAATCAGCTTTGATAAACTCAATCAGCTTCGTCATGTAAGATTTTTCGGAACATTCGATAATATGGTTGAACATATGAAGAAGCACAGAGAGCTTCTTGCACCGAGATTTAATGCTGTTACTGATATGCTTGAAGAAAAGCTTGCACCGTGCGGTAAAATTGCAGAGTGGACAAAACCTCAGGGCGGATATTTTGTGTCATTCAATGCAATGAATGGCTGTGCAAAGAAAATAGTAAAGCTTTGCAGTGATGCAGGAGTAAAGCTTACAGGAGCAGGTGCAACGTTCCCTTATGGCAAAGACCCTGATGATAAAAACATCAGAATTGCACCGACATATCCTTCGACTGAAGAACTTAAAAAGGCAATGGAGCTGTTTATAATCTGTGTAAAGCTTGCAAGTGCAGAAAAGCTGCTTGAAACAAAGTAAGATAAATAATAGAGAAAAATAAAAGTCAGTTCACGGAATTTCCGAAGTGAACTGACTTTTTTGTAACCATATGTAATTTATCGGCCAATGCCTCTTACAAGAGCGTTAGTGTGCTTTATACAAGCAAGATTAATTGTAGAAAGGTCGTTTTGTGAGATTTTATATTTTTCGCAGAAAATGTCAACATTGTCCCATTGACCTGATTCATACGCAAGAACGGCTCTCATTACGTCTCCAAAAACGGTATCCTGACCAAACAGACCGGATTTGATTTCAGATGAAAGCGGAAGAGAGTCAATAGACTCAGTTGAAGTATCAAAATTGCAGTCAATGATGATAGAAATGAGTCCCATAAGGTACATTTCGTCGTTAAAGCGGCGGTTTTTAATATTTTTAGTGTTGCTGTAATTTTTGAGCAATATATTTGAAAGGCTTTCGCAGAATTTAGCTCTAAAGAATCCTGTGGTAATAATTTCGTCAACGAAGCCCTGTTTGATTTGCTGAAGACCGACAAAATAAATGAAATCTCTTGTTTTTTTCAGACCTGCAATCATAACAGCCTGATGAACGGATTTGATTTTTTCCATCCAGTCGTATCTCAGAAAGTTGACGAAGCGGAGAAATTTAAGAGTCATAGCAGCGTCGGTTTGAATAATTTTTGATATTTCACGGATTTCGATATTGTCGTCACTGAGTTTTGCAACCAGGTGCAGGAAAGTTGTCTGAAGTGGGGTAGGGTTTTTAAGTGATACGATAATAGGTTTAGAAAAATAGTAACCCTGAAAGAAAACAGCGCCGAGTGATTTAGCGTAATAGAGGTCTTCATCGGTTTCGATTTTTTCAGCAAGCATTCTTTTTGAAAGTTTTTGACAGATGGCAGCAGTTCTTTCGATATCTGATTTAGAGCATCTGAAGTCAATTTTGATGATATCAGCGTATTGAAGCATAGGGAAGTTTTCGTCGGTAACGACGTAGTCATCGAGAGCGAGTTTGTAGCCATAGTCGTGAAGTTCTTTCAAAGCGGCGAGGACTTCGTCAGTAGGTTTTACGTCTTCAAGGACTTCAATTACGAGTATATCGCTTGGAAGCATAAAAGCTGTGCGATTAAGGATAAGGTTTTCGGTAAAATTAATATAAGTTTTTTTGCCTCTGAAGATAATTCTTGGGTCATCGCCGAAGAAGCTGCTGTTTATAACGCTTGCACTTGCGTGGTCGCCGTCTGTGGCGTTATAGGACATAGACTTAATTGAATTGCGGTAAAGCAGTTCATATGCGATGGTGTCATTTATAAGATTAAAAATAGGTTGTCTTGCGTAATAAGAATCCATAAATAACACCTCTCCGACAAACAAATTAGAAATTAATATAATTATAGCACAGTTTTTTTAAAAAATCAATAGTTTAAATGGAGATGCTTTATGTTTTTTTGTTTAAATTGTTATTTATTGTCAAACTATTCACATTGTAGCACTTGATTAATCAGCGTTTTCTTTATTTTTGAGCATTATGGAGATAAATTGGTTCATCATATCGAACGGTTTGATTTTTGGTGATATTTTTACGGCGATGTATGGGCGTGAAGTACTGTTAAATGTAATTTTTCCCTTGTAGGCGGCAGAAAGTGCAGTAATCTGCTGCATATCCGGGTGTTCTACGTAGAAGTACATAGCACCGTTACGTTGAGTGATTTCGGTTATACCGAGGTGAGCGGCTTTATTTCTGAGCAAAGAGACTTCTATAAGACCGAGTACCGATTTTGGCGGTTCGCCATATCTGTCGATAAGTTCGTCTATGAGGTCAGATTTATCGTTATCATCGTTTACGAGGATAATTTTTCTGTAGATGTCGATACGTTGGTTAAGGCTTTCGATGTAATTTTCTGGGATATGAGCGTCAATCTGGATATCGACGATACATTCGGCGACTTTTTCAGGAGCTTCGCCTTTTTCCTCCGCAATAGCCTCTGACAGAAGCCGCAGGTACATATCGTAGCCGACTGCTTCCATATGACCATGTTGTTTACCGCCGAGAATACTGCCTGCACCACGGATTTCGAGGTCACGCAGGGCGATTCTGAAACCGCTTCCGAACTGAGTAAATTCTCTCATAGCGTTAAGTCTTTTGGTAGCTACTTCAGTAAGCACCTTGTCCCTCTGGAAGGTGAAGTAAGCGTATGCACGGCGGTTTGAGCGACCAACACGACCTCTTAGCTGATAAAGCTGAGACAGACCGAATCTGTCTGAGTCTTCGATAATCAGGGTATTTACATTCGGAACGTCAACACCTGTTTCGATAATAGTAGTGCATACAAGAATGTCAATTTCGTGTTCAACGAGCTGTCGCCAGATATCTGAGAGTTGTTCTTCCGGCATCTGACCGTGAGCGTAAGCGATTTTAGCATCTGGGAGGTTCTGAGATAGCCTTGCAGTGCAGGATTGAATAGTTTCGACACGGTTGTGTATATAGTAGACCTGACCGCCACGTTTCAGTTCACGGCTGATAGCCTGTAGTACAATGCCCTGATTGAATTCGACAACGTATGTCTGAACAGGGTATCTGTCCTGAGGAGGTTCTTCAATTACTGACATATCACGGATTCCACTCATAGCCATATTCAGAGTTCTTGGAATAGGTGTTGCCGAAAGGGTAAGCACATCAATTCCGGCGAAATTCTGTTTGAATTTTTCCTTGTGAGCGACGCCAAAGCGTTGTTCCTCGTCGATAATTGCGAGACCGAGGTCTTTGAAAACGACACTTTTCTGAATAATTTTGTGAGTACCAATCAGCAGGTCGATGCTTCCTTTTTTAAGTTTTTTAAGGATATCGGTTTGTTGTTTTGGAGTTCTGTAGCGTGAAAGGAGTTCAACGTTTACCGGGAAATTCTCAAATCTTCGCAAAGCGGTCTGGTAGTGTTGCCATGCAAGAACAGTAGTTGGAACGAGGATAGCACATTGTTTGCCGCTAAGAACGCATTTCATAGCAGCTCTTAGAGCAACTTCGGTTTTACCGAATCCAACGTCGCCGCAAAGGAGTCTTTCCATAGGTCTTATGCGTTCCATATCGGCTTTGATTTCGCTTATGCACTGAAGCTGGTCATCGGTTTCGACGTAAGGAAATCGTTCCTCAAAGCTGCGTTGAATTTCGTCATCAGGAAAGAAAGCAAAGCCCTTGCTTTGCTCACGCTTTGCATAGAGAGCAATAAGCTCGTGAGCCATATCCTTGACGGCTTTTTTTACGTTGCTTCGAGTTTTTTGCCAATCGTTCGATGAAAGCTTTGTGAGCTTTACGCCTGAATCGTCACGAGGTCCGATATATTTGGAGATCATATCAAGCTGTGTAACCGGGATATAAAGTTTATCAGTACCTGCATAAAGAATTGTGAGGTAGTCTTTTGTAACGTCATCTATTTCGAGCTTTCGTATGCCTGCGAATCTACCGATACCGTAGCTTGAATGAACAACGAGGTCGCCCTCGGCTATGTCAGCGAGACTGCGGATTTCCTCGCCTTTTTTCTTTTTGATTTTACGGGCAGAGGCTTTCATAGCCTTAGCCTGAGTAATGAGAACGGTTTTATTTTCAGGGTATTCAAAGCCGCCGCTCAGGCTTCCGGTCATCAGGAATACCTGACCTTTTGAAAGTGAAGCTGTATCATCGTCTGAGACGCATGAAATGTTGTTATTTTCGAGGTCTTGTTTTATAAGTGGCAGAGTTTTTTCACTGCCTGCAACGAGGATAATTCTGTAACCGTTTGATGTATAGTTTTCGAGGTCTTCATTAAGCTGACGCATTTCGCCGCCCCATGAAGCGGTCTGGAGGGCTTCAAAGCTTATTAGTCTGTGAAAGTCGATACGTTCGCCGCTTTGGAGGAAAGAGCTTAGGTAAAGGAGCGTACGACTTTGCATTATGTGGTAAAGCTGAGCCATATCAATATAATAACCGTCGAGACCCTTGCAGAGTTGACCGTTATCGAGTAAAATCTTCATATCCTCGTTGAATTGAGTGTGAACATTTGAAGCAGTTTCGAGAATTTCGGAGTATTCGCAAAAATAGACGGCACCGTCAGCGTAGTTGAAAACGGTTGAAATTGTACCATCATAAGCCAGCGGATAGTATTTGTGGCTGTCTGAAATGATTTCGCCGGCTCTTAGGCGATTGAGGTCTCCGCCGAGGTTTTCACGGACGAGTTCGGCTTTTTTTCCACGCAATTTTGAAAGAAGGTTTTCGAGCTTATCCGCCATGACATCATTATCGTAGAGAACCTCGAATGCAGGGGGAATTTCGATAGAGTCGACAGATTCTGTACGTCTTTGTGATTCTGTGTCGAAGAATGAAACGGACTCAATTTCGTCGTCCCAAAGCTCGATGCGGACAGGCAGAGCCGACTGAACAGGGAAGATGTCGATGATAGAGCCTCTTATTGAGAATTGACCTGAGCCTTCAACTTTTTCGCATCTTTCGTAGCCACATTCCGAAAGCTTGGCTGCAAGGTTTGTGAGGTTAATTTCGTCACTGCTTTTGATAATAAGTGAGCATTGACTGAGCTTAGCAGGAGGAATAGTTGGCTGCATAACAGCTTCTATGCCTGCAACGATAACGGAGCATTGTCCTTTGAGGACTTTAGCCAGAGCGGAGATACGCATTTGTTCGTAATCTGTAGTTGTACCCTTTGCAGGAGTAAGTATAAGTTCTTTTGACGGAAAAGCGACAGCTTCTTCACGACCTGCCATCTGATTTATATCATCGCACAGTTTTTTAGCCTCTGCCTCAGTACCGGTGACTGCGACAGAGACTTTATTTTTGTCTGAAAATGTATAAATAAGTTGGGCACGGTGGATATTTGAAAGACCCGTAACTGACACGGGAGATATATTTTTTTCGAGAACCTCAGCAACAGATCTGCTGCCGGAAAGCTCACGGAAAAAGCTTTTAAAAAGCTCCATTTAGCCGTCTCCTTTGTAAATAAATGTAGACCGTCTTCAAAGCATCTCCGCATCATTTGAATACCGGAAGAATTATGCTTAAAATACGCATACATCTACTATTGTAGAAATAATTTTCCTTGATGAAATGATTTTATTGGAGATGCTTATTTAGTATAAAAGACGGTTTGGTATATTTCAGGCAACACTGCATAAGAGTTGTGCAGAATTGCCTTTAGTATTCTGTAAATATTGAAATAATCAGGAGTTAAATTTATTCATAGCTTCTTCCGTATTGTCGTTTATCATAAGGCAAACGGATTCAAAAGCCTTGTCAGCAGCGAGGCTGAGCTTAGAGATATCATCGGGTTTGAATTTACCGAGAACCCATTTTGCAAGGTCATAATCAGGGTGAGGTTTTTTGCCTACGCCCATTTTGATTCTGAGAAAATCCTCAGTACCGAGCAGGTCGATAATACTTCTTATGCCGTTGTGACCGCCGTGAGTACCCTTGCGTCTTATTCTGATTTTGCCGGGTTCAAGTGAAATATCGTCATAAATGACGATAAGGCGGTCGTTATCGAGTTTATAGAAGTTTAGGATTTCCGAAACTGATTCGCCGCTGTTATTCATATATGTAGTAGGTTTAAGGAGTATGCATCTTTTGCCGTTAATGTTGGCGTCAGCGTAAACACCTTTGAATTTCATTCTGTCGATTTTCACGCCGAGCTTTTCTGCGATAGAATCGACGGTCATAAATCCGGTGTTGTGGCGTGTATTTTCGTATTCGAGACCGGGGTTTCCGAGACCTGCGATAACGAATTCAATTTTTCCCGATGGGGAAATTTTGTCGAATAAATCCATAATACTCATATCAGACTCCGTTTAAAAAATGTAAGGGCGACCTAAACAGCGGTCGCCCGATTAATGAACCGACTTAAGCGGTTGCGGTTTTTTTCTTAGCGGCTGCAGGAATTTCGTCGGGAAAGCTTTTTTTCTCGATATCAGCGCCAAGTGCTCTGAGTTTACATTCCATACAGTCGTAGCCTCTTTCGATGTGGTAGATATCTTCGATTTCGGTGATGCCGCTTGCTGCAAGACCGGCGATAATGAGCGCAGCACCGGCTCTTAAGTCGCAGGCTTTTACCGGAGCACCCATAAGTTTTCCGGTACCTTCTATAACAGCGACTTTACCGTCAACGGATATATCTGCACCCATTCGTCTTAGCTCGTCAACATATCTGAAACGCTGTTCCCATACTCCCTCAGTAACGATGCTTGTTCCTTCAGCGAGTGTAAGAAGTGTAGCAATCTGAGGCTGCATATCGGTTGGAAAACCGGGGTGAGGAGTAGTTTTGATGTTAGCCTTGACAAGAGGGCCGTCTTTCCAGACTCTAATGCTGTCATCGAACTGTTCGATATTAACGCCGATTTTCTCGAGTTTTTTTGTTATAGATTCAAGGTGTTTAGGTATAACATTTTTAATGAGGACATCGCCGTTAGTAGCGGCAGCAGCGACCATAAAAGTACCTGCTTCAATCTGGTCGGGGATTACCGCATAGGTTGTGCCTCTAAGGTAGTTAACGCCTCTGATTTTAATGACATCGGTACCGGCACCCATAATATTGGCACCCATAGAATTTAGGAAGTTTGCAAGGTCAACGATATGAGGTTCTTTTGCGGCATTTTCGATAACAGTCAGACCATCAGCACGGACAGCAGCGAGCATAGCGTTCATTGTAGCACCGACGGAGACAACGTCGAGGAAAATCTGACCGCCTCTTAGCTTAGTTGAGGTAAGGTCAATCATACCCTGGTCGAGGTTATAAGATGCACCGAGTGCAGCAAAAGCCTTAAGGTGTTGGTCGATAGGTCTGTCACCGAGAGGGCAGCCGCCAGGCATAGAAACTCTTGCCTGACCGAATTTGCCGAGAAGTGCACCGAGGAAGTAATATGAAGCACGCATTTTTCTTGCGGTTTCGTAAGGAACACAAAACTTTTGAATACCTGTAGCGTTGATTTTATAGGCAGTTCTTGAAATCGGAGTAACATCTGCGCCAATTTCTTTAAGTATGCGAAGACTAATATTAACATCGCTTATAGCAGGGACATTTTCGATGATACAAGGTTCATCCGATAGAATGACGGCTGGGAGTATAGCAACAGCCGCATTTTTCGCACCGCTGATTTCGACTTCACCCATCAGACGGCGACCGCCTTTTATTACAAATTTATCCAAAGCATTCTCTCCTTATTTTCAGGAAATTATGTTTTATCTGTCTTTTATTCCTGAACTCTTTTCTTTTGTAAGTGCATAAATAAAGCAGCTACACATAATATATAAATATACAAAATAATAAACAAATCAAAAAGAAGAATTTTAGCAAAACGGCTGAGGAAGTTGGGCATTAAAAAAGTGGCAGTCAGTCGCAGCTATATTTTAGCAGTGTTGGTTTAAATCAGTTTTTATAGTCACTGATATACCATTTAGGGGCAGAGCCGTCGTATTCAGTGACCTTGACGGATTCGATTGTAACAGGGTCAACAGGCTTGTCGTTTGTACCTGGGTTAACAGTTTTAACGTTCTGGATGTCGTAAACTATGTCAAGACCGTCGAAGACCTGACCGAACACAGTGTAGCCGCCGTCGAGCCAAGGGGCACCGCCGATAGTAGAGTAGAGTTTCTGGGCGTCGTCTGAGAAAGAGAGACCTTGAGCAGCAAGGCTTTTGATATCATCCTCGGTGCATTTCTGACCGGTAACGATGTAGAACTGGCTGCCGTCTGTTGCAGTAGAACCGCTGTTTGCGTAAGCAACAGCACCTGAGAAGTGACCGAGGTTAGGTGTAACGCCGCCATCGAAGCTGCCGCCCCACATAGATTCGCCGCCGGTGCCATCGCCCTTAGGGTCACCGCCCTGAATCATAAAGTCCTTGATGACTCTGTGGAAAGTAAGACCGTCGTAGTAGCCTTTTTTTGCAAGGCCGATGAAATTCTCGACACCTTTTGGGCAAAGGTCAGGGAAGAGTTTGATTTTAATATCGCCCTTGCCTTTAACGGTCATAACGATAACCGTCTCACCTTTTTGTGGGGCGGTGAAGTTCATTTCTTTGTCTGAAGCTGATGAAGCAAGTTCGGAAGGATCAGCCGATGAATCATTGGAAACAGCGGAAGAAGCTGAAGTTTCCGAAGAAGATGATGATGATGAAGAGCTGTCGAGTTTTATTTCTTTGCCGCAAGAAGTGCAAGATACAGCGATAAATGCAGCACAGAAAGCGGCTGCCATAAATCTTTTAGTAACAGACATAATTTTGACTCCTTAAATTTTATAATATTAAATTAAATTGAGTAAAATCCCCAACGAAAGCGTTATAGTTTTATAGCCGGCAGAAGTTTTGCCGATAACTATAATTATACAACAACGGAGAGCCTTTGTAAAGGTTTAGAAGATTTTTTATATATTTTAAAGCAAACTTATGACAATTTTGAGGTCATAACTGTACATTTTTAAGATAAGAGCAATCAGTGAGCAGCAGATTCATTAGTGGTTGAAGCTGTGGTATCTTCTGAGTATTTGCTGATTTTTACGGATTTGATCATTACATCATCAACTGGAATTTTTTCAGTATCTTTTGAATCTGAGACTTTGAGTGAAGAAAGCTTTTCTATAACGTCAATGCCTTCATATGTCTGACCGATAACAGTCATCTGCTGGGAAAAATTAGGAATACCGCCATTTTTGACGAAAGCGTCTGGTAAAGTATTGTCGCCGGTGTAGTCATAAAGTTGTTTTTTGATATCATCAGTAAAGTCGATTGTATTTAAAAGAGCGAAGCGGCTTCCGACGTAATAAGTGCCGCCGCCTGTAAGTGACTGCCAAAAGCTTTTGTCAACAGTTGTATTCATAGCACAGATAGCGCCTTTGAAAGGCCAGAGATTCTGATTCAGTTCACGTTTGATAAGTTCTTTTGATTTGTCGTAATTATCAGGAAGAGTGCCGTCTTTATTTGGAGAACCTGCTGCGCAGTAGATACCATTTTCGGAGTGAAAGACATAGGTATTGTTGTAGTAACCGCTATTTGCGAGGTCAATAAAATTTTTGACAGCATTTGGAGAATACTGAGGATAAAGAACAGCCTTTATCTGACCGATGGAAGTGTCGATAACAGCGATAGTATCGCCGTTTTCGGGCTTTTGAAGCTGTACAAGCTTGAGTGTGTCAAGGTCAATATGCATTTGGTTTTTCTGAGCGAAGTGGTCTGAAACCAGCATATATCCCAGACTTATTATAGCCATCAGTAGAGTAAATATTACTATGGTTTTGAGTAACTTTTTGTTTGAATTCATTGCCATTCCTCACACTTCAGAAAATAGGACACCAAAATCCATTATAAATTTTATTTTAGCATATTTTTGAAATTTTGTCAAGTATTGTAATAAGGGAATTTTCAGAAATCTCTTTAAACAGTTTTCTTGCATCTGACGCACATATCTGATGACAGTAGAAAATTTGAAAGTGAAAAATGGGGATTAACCGTTGAATTTAAGAAATATATGTGTTATTATAGGAATATGATGAAAAACGGTTTATTGAAAGGAAAGTAACAGATAATGAATTATAATGAAGCACAAAATTTTATAAATTCTTTCAGCAGACTTGGTGCGGCAGTCACTGATTTGTCGAGAATAGAGGGACTTCTTGAAAAGCTCGGAAATCCACAGGATAAGCTGAGATTTGTGCATATAGCAGGAACAAATGGTAAAGGCTCAACAGTTGAATATATTTCAGCTGCACTTATAAATGCCGGATATCGTACAGGTCAGTTCACATCTCCGTTTGTTACGCATTATGCCGACAGAATAAGGGTGAACTTTAATGAAATTGATGATAAATCGCTTTGTGAGATATGCGGATATGTTTCGGAATATACAGGAGATATTAAATGTTCACAGTTTGAAATAACAATGTGTATAGCACTGATTTACTATGTAAGAGAAAATTGTGATATAGTTGTTTTAGAGACAGGCATTGGCGGACTGCTTGACTGCACAAACGTCATAAAACCGCCGCTTGTTTCGGTTATTACGTCGGTTTCGCTTGACCACACGGCACTTCTTGGCAATACAATTGTACAAATAGCTTCACATAAGGCGGGTATAATAAAGCAGGGCAGTCCTGTGGTTCTTTCAGCAGACAATGATGAGGAATGCGTTGAGGTAGTTCGTAAGAAAGCATATCTATGCGGAAGCCGTCTT
This sequence comes from Ruminococcus sp., assembly GCA_022641595.1. GTDB lineage: Bacteria > Bacillota > Clostridia > Oscillospirales > Ruminococcaceae > Ruminococcus. The sequence continues at coordinate 26,910 of JALCDN010000021.1, forward strand.
ACACAGGTTTCCAAAGAGAATATTGAGGTATTGAAATCCGATTCATATGGAAATAGCTTTCTTTACAAAGGCAAACCATACGTTACATCAATGAGCGGAGTCCATCAGGTGTTTAATGCGGCAACTGCAATTGAGGTGTGTCATATACTGAAAGAGGAAGGTTTCAATATCAGTGATGATGATGTTTCAGATGCACTGAAAAATACTTCTGTAAGAGCAAGAATACAGGTGATAAAGGGCAATCCCACGGTGATTCTTGACGGTGGACATAATGCGTCCGGTACAAAAGCACTGTCTGAAGTCCTTAAAAAATATAGAAAGTCTGAAATATATGCTGCCATTGGTATGGTAAATACAAAGGACTATGTAACTTCTGCTAAAAATATTGCAAGCGTATGCGGATATGTCTGCTGTGTTGACGGATTTGCTGACAACTGTGTAAAGGCAGACGTTTTATGCAAAACAATCAGTGATATCGTAAAATGTGAGCCGTCTGATTACTCAAAAGGAATTGACAATGTCAAAAGCCTTGCAAGAGAAAATAACGCTATAGCCGTAATATGCGGTTCACTCTATCTTGCAAGCAAATATCTGAATGAGAAAAATCAGTAAAGTTTTGAAAAAATATTTCAAATTGATTGAAATGTTTATTATAATGTGATATAATTAAAACATTACTGCACATATAAGTGCATAAGAATAGTTTCATTTTATGACTGGAGAAAAATATGGACGGTACTAAAATTGTAAATCTTTTTGACCTTAGTCATTCACTGGCAGGTGATTATCTTTCGGGTTTTGTATATCCATGGGAGGCTCTTAAAGGAATCGGTGAGCTTATCGTGAAGCTCGGCAAAAGTCTCAGTCCTGACGAATACGACAATCCTTTGGAAAATGTCTGGATACATAAAACAGCAAAGGTATTTCCTTCGGCATATCTCGGTGCTCCGTGCATAATCGGTGCAGGAACAGAAGTACGCCATTGTGCATTTATCCGTGGCAATGCTCTTGTAGGAAATAACTGTGTTGTAGGAAATTCAGTCGAGCTGAAAAACGTTATAATATTTGATAACGTTCAGACTCCTCATTATAATTATGTTGGCGACAGTATACTTGGCTATAAGTCTCATATGGGAGCAGGCTCAATAACATCAAATGTCAAATCAGATAAAACAAATGTCTGCATAAAATGCAACGGTGAAACAATAGAAACAGGTATCAAGAAAATCGGTGCAATGCTCGGCGATTTTGTTGAAGTCGGCTGCAACAGTGTACTGAATCCGGGTACTGTTATCGGCAGACATTCAAGTATATACCCCACAAGCTGCGTCAGGGGATTTGTTCCTCCAAACAGCATCTACAAAACAAACTGCGGTGAAATAACCGAAAGAAATAATTGACAAGGAGAATTTACATGGGCAAGTATTTCGGAACCGACGGCTTCAGAGGTGAGGCAAACAAAGACCTTACATTCAGTCATGCCGTTAAAATAGGCAGATTTATCGGCTGGTACTACGGTAAAAAAGTCGGAAAAAAATGCAAAATCGTAATCGGCAAGGACACAAGACGCTCGTCATATATGTTTGAATCCGCACTTTCAGCAGGACTTACGGCTTCAGGTGCCGATGTGTACCTTATGCACGTTACAACTACTCCGAGTGTTTCGTATATAACAAGAACTGATGACTTTGACTGCGGTATTATGATTTCCGCAAGCCATAACCCATACTATGATAACGGCATAAAGCTTATAAACTCATGCGGCGAAAAAATGGACGAGGCTACTATTCTCGAAATCGAAGCCTATCTTGACGGAAAATGTCCTGAAGTTCCAGTTGCCGAAAAGGACGAAATTGGTCGTACAATTGATTTTTCGGCAGGAAGAAACCGCTATGTGGGCTTTCTTATATCTCTTGCAACACGCTCATATAAGCACGTTAAGGTCGGACTCGATTGCTCAAACGGCAGTGCGTGGCAGATTGCAAAGAATGTTTTTGATGCCCTTGGTGCAAAGACATATGTGATTAACGCTGAACCTGACGGTCTTAATGTAAATATGAACTGTGGTTCAACGCATATTGACGTTTTGCAGAAGTTTGTTGTTGATAACGGTCTTGATGTCGGATTTGCTTATGACGGAGATGCGGACAGATGTCTTGCAGTTTCCGGTGACGGCAAGATTATTGATGGTGACCTCATACTCTATATCGGAGGCTGCTATATGAAGGAAAACGGAAGCCTTTCAAATAATACTGTTGTTACGACAATTATGTCAAATTTCGGACTCTATAAGGCTTTAGATAAGGCAGGCATCAATTATGAGAAAACTGCTGTCGGAGATAAATATGTATACGAAAATATGCAGCAGAATGGCCATAAAATAGGCGGAGAGCAGTCCGGACATATAATTTTCAGTCAATATGCAACAACCGGTGACGGAATCCTTACATCAATCAAAATGATGGAAGTAATGATTGAAAAGAAGCAGTCACTTTCAAAACTTTCCGAAGCCGTTGAGATTTATCCTCAGCTTTTAAAAAATGTTCGTGTAAAGAGCAAACCTGATGCACAAAATGATGAGGACGTCAAGGCTGCTGTTGAAAGTGTAGCAAAAGCTCTTGGAAATGACGGCAGAATCCTTGTTCGTGAAAGTGGTACAGAGCCTGTGATAAGGGTAATGGTCGAGGCTAAAACTGATGATATCTGCAAGAAATATGTTGAGCAGGTCGTTGATGTAATTGTCCGCAAAGGTCATACAATATAATACGATAAAAGTTCTTAATAAATGGTATTTCTAAATAAAAACAGCAGCTTTTAAAGCTGCTGTTTTTTTTACACTAAGGAATCAATGATTAAATTGAAATTTACTTCACTGAAACTGAGCGTCCATCTGATTGTGCATGAACAGTTCCGTCAACAGTGAAAAACGTCTTTACGTTGTGTGCTTTGAGCTGTTTAATAAGCTTTTCGTCGGCAGGGTACTTGTCTGAGCAGGTAACGGCGGCAAATTCTGGTGTAACGGAACTTAGAAGTTCATCAATATTTTTTTCATAGAAGCCATGATGAGGAACTTTAAGAAAATCAAAATGTCCAGAATTATGTTTCAGATAATTATCAATGCCTGATTTCTGAATATCGCCGGCGAAAAGAAAACTTGTATCGCCGTAAACAAGAGATGTCACAAGCGACATATCGTTGTCATCATTGGATTTAACGTTGCTGTAGTCAGGCACAAAGATATTGATTTTTGCGTTGCCATAGGAAAACGACATATTATTATCAAGAATTTTTGATTCTGCACTTGATTTCCCGAGAGCTTCAATGAATTCGTTGTATTGTTTGCTGTCTTTTGGGTAATCTGGCATAATTACACGTTTTACGGTGTGGTTTTGAAGAATTTTATCTGCACCGCCAACGTGGTCGTCATCAAAATGTGTGATGATCAGGTCGTCGATAGTGTCAATATTATTTTGCTGCATAAAGCTTTCGACATCTTTTTTATTTTCGTTTTCGCCTGTATCAATCATAATAACGTGTTGTGGTAATCTGATAACAATAGCGTCGGCTTTCCCTATATCGAGTACATCAACTGACATTACCTGTAGTTTCTTTTTATCCGAAGTACAAGAAGTGAGCAAAGCAGTAGCGAATATTACGGCGAAAATAGCTGAAATCAGTCGTTTCATATAAATACCGCCTTTACTTTACTGTACAGATATCGTCAAATTTAGCACCGATAGAGTCAGCAAGAGCTTTTGGACTAAGTTCAATCTGAGTACCGATCCTGCCGCCGCTTATGCAGAAAGTGTCAAGATTTTCGGCAGATGAGTAAGGACTTATGAAATAATAACATGACTATCTAAGCAAAATATGTTATAATATTTTTATCAAGTAAAAAGTGAGGTAAAAGTATTATGGAAGAACGGATAAAAATGATGTTACCCCAACTAAA
>JALCDN010000022.1 GCA_022641595.1 Ruminococcus sp.
TCTTGCAAAAAAGGTCTCTGATGAAGACTTTGAATCAATTGCGATTAATAAAATTAAGCCTTTTGAATTATGGAATTATAGGATTATCCCAAATTAAAATCATCATCTTATTATTTCACAAGTCCTTGCAACTTGGACATCGGGCGGTGGATTACACGATTCTCGTGTCAGAAGAAAAATAGCACAAATCATGAATGTTCCATTGAGTGACGTTGAGGCAGAGGTAGCAAAGTATAATGCTAAAGTACAGAGAAGTACTAAAGTGATATCTCAAAAATCACTTACTTCATTATGCAAGGATTTTATTCAAAGAATTGATGTAGCTACAAAAAACAATGGTAAACCTCTCAAACCTAAAGAAAAATTACTTATCCAACAAATAGTTAAGTCCATTGAAATGCTCGGCGAAGAAGACGAAGAAATAATATAGACGGAAAAAGACCATGGAGTAATTCATGGTCTTTTCTATGTTTCTTATAATCCTCTCGCTTCTCTGTAGCCATAAATAAACCAACGTACAAAAATATATATAACATGAGAAATTATAAACAGTAGCAAAACATTTACCGGCATTACTTCAGCAAAGAAAATAACAATGACAAGGCTAATTAAGGCTACAATCACACTTATTTCATCCGCACAGCACCGTTGATAGACTCTCACTATTCCTTTTCCTACAAAAAACAATGCTACAAGTGGCAATGCAGCTCCCACAGAAAGTATAAGAATAAATATAATCCAATATACAATAGCTGAAATTGTTTCTTGTCCTATGCCCGTAGAGACGTCTGACAAGCTCTTAGAGAGCTTTAGAAGATTATCAGTGTAGAACATTGCCACTTTAAGAAAAGCTTCAAAAATCGCTTTACAATCGCTTATACAGCGTTTGGATTTTAATGCTGTAAATAAAGTCACTGTTATTGCATATATTCCGACAATTATGATTATCCCAAAATAAGAACTCCTAAATTTCTTATATTTTTCTTCTGCAACCTTTTCAATATAGCTTTGCTGGTTTTTTTTTAACCGTTCTGACTCCTTGGCAGCCTGACCGGCTTTTTCAATTTTCTGTTGTGCTTCATCTGCAAGCTGCTGATACTTACGCTTAAAGAGAGTGACCTCCTCTTGAGATTTTTTTAGCTGACTGTTGACCAATTTCTCTCGTTCCTTGCTCTGCCTTTCTAATTCTTTGCTCTGCTTCAATTCTTTGTCGCTGTTGCATAGCTTCTCTATTTGCTCGGCTTGCTGTTGCATCTGCGACATTTGCTTTCGTACTTGCTCCGACAACTTCTGCTTGTCTGATGAGAGAGTCTGTATCTGATAGTCCTTGCTGCTCAGTTGCTGTCTCAAGTTCCCGTTCTCCTCCTGTAACTCCTCGCTTAGACTTAGAAGCTGCTCGAGCTGTTGCTCGAAGTCTAAGGAGTTCTCCAATTCTGTCATTTACAATACTTCCTTTCTCAGCAATAAGCTGTTTTAATTCCTCGCCGACAGTTTTCAGCTGTTCGGCTATTTGCTGAAGAATACTATTTCTCGCCTTGATTTCACGATTTTCTTGACAGAGCTCAGATATTTCGCCTTTTGCTTCAATTTTTCGAGCTATATATCCTTCATGTCGTGTCGGTTCTTGTAGCTTGCCTTGCCTTTCATAGCTTCGATGATCTATTTTTTTTTCTTCTGATAGATGTTTATTGCAGACGTTCGCCCACGCTTCACGCCATTCTTCGATGCGTTCCTTGTCATTCCAATCGTTATAATCTTCTTTATGGCTCTTATATTGCTTTCTGCCTTGTTTATCAGTTCGTTGGTAAATCTTTTCGCCGTTCTCGTCAAGGTCGTAAACCTTGCGGCTCTTTGCCGCCCACGTTCCGTTAGCGGTTATGCTTCGAGTCGTGAGCATAATATGAGCGTGAGAGTTTCCGTCATCTTTATCGTGCAAGCTCCAATCGGCACACATGCCTCTTTCGGTCAGACTGCTGACATACTCCCGAACAGCTGCTATCTGTTCGGCTCTGTTCAGCTCAGGCTGCGTTTAACACATCAATCTGCGGCATTAATATGTGTGCCGCCCGCAAAACTGCCATAAATCACTTATTAGTATAACACATTCTTTGGCAAAATGCAACAAAATACATAGTATTTCGGCAAATCGTGCAAATCACGATTTGCCTTATTTTATGCCTTGAAAGGAGATTGACCGTTATGTACCGAAATCGCACATTTCATCGTTTATGCCGTAGGAGTATAGTTATCCCACATACACCCTTGCAATAGCTCTGACCACGAATATAAAGGGGAATTTTTTGCAAAATACACCCCGAAACGCTACACTAAAATTGCATAATCACCCGTAAGCCGTTTGAGAAATCAAGCGGCTTTTTTATGAAATAATGGAACACCTATCACATTTTTCGGCATATAAAAGTGAGAAGTTTTTTCGCCCACCCCCTCATTTTTTCGGCTTATAAAAGTAGGAGGTATTTTTATAGCACCTTGACAATTGAATAAACCGTGTTGTTTCCATACATACCGCTTCGGCGGATGTCGGCAGAAATGCCGAATTTCATTTCAGGAGGTCATAACTTATGACAGAAAAGAAAAAGGTCTTAACAATCAAAGAAGCAGCACAGCTCATCGACGGTCTTACCGAATACCGTATCCGTCAGATGTGCAAAAGCGGACAGCTCCCATGTTTTATGGCAGGGAAAAAGTATCTCATTTCGGCAGAAGCGTTATTCGCCGTTGTTTTCGGAGGAGGTAATGCAGCTTGAGCATTTACGAAACTGTCAAGGAGCAGCTTGACCTGCGTACCGTTGCTGAGCGGTACGGCATTGACAGCAGAAACGGAATGACCGCTTGTATTTTTCACGATGACCGCAATCCGTCAATGAAGCTGTATCAAGACCACTTCTTCTGCTTCGGTTGCGGAGCTTGTGGCGATGTGACTGCTCTGACCGCAAAGCTGTTCGGTATCTCACAGGCGGAAGCCGCACAGAAGCTTGCCGCCGATTTTGGCATTGCGGAAGTACACAACTCAGCGAAACCGTCTATCAAAACCAAGCTCACCATTATCGGAGAACGTCAGAGAGAACAGGAGGCATTCCGTGTTCTCTGCGATTATTGCCACTTGCTACGTTCCGCCCGAACAGAGCTTGCGCCGAAATCGGAGAACGAGCCGTTTCACCCGCTGTTTATTGAGAGCCTGCAGCACCTTACCGAATATGAATTTTATTGCGATATTTTCATTTCGGGCAGTAAAGAGGAAAGAACAGAATTTATGAACGAGAGGAGGGATTTACTCAATGAACTCAGTAGAAAACTGCACAACGCTTATCGTGCCACCGAACGAAATAATTGTGCCACCGCAGGCATTATTGCCTGAGGACGCACGACAAGAAAAGATTGCGGAAGCGATTGACACTTCGCAGGTACCGCCCTTATGGTTATGCGGGAATAAAATTCTTGACGTTGCTTTTTGCGTGGATTATCTTACACGCTATGATTTACGCTGTATCAACGGAAACTTTTTCGACATTGACGGCACTATATCCGACAGTGAGGTTGAAAGTAATATCTATGAGATGATAAAACCGTTTATCTCTTGCGGTCTGGTAAACAAGGTAAAACAGCTTGTCGGCACGTTGAAGATGGAAGCGTTTGCGTTGCCACCGGAAATTACCTACGACAGAATTCATCTTGCGAACGGAACGCTTTACACCAACGGAAATTTCGTTGAGGAGAAACAGCCGTGCTTTTCAAGATTGAACATCACCTATGATACAGCCGCAGCTCCGCCCGATGTGTTTTTCAATTATCTCTGCGGATTGCTTGAAAGCGAGGATATTCCGACCATTCAGGAATGGCTCGGTTACCTGTTCATTCCGTGTGCAAAGGCACAGAAAATGCTTATGCTTATCGGAAACGGCGGCGAGGGAAAAAGCCGACTTGGTATTCTTCTGAAATCTTTTTTCGGTAAAGGTCTTGCCACAGGCAGCTTACAGGCACTTGAAACAAGTAGATTTGCAAGGGCAAGCCTTGAAAACACTTACTGTTTCATTGATGACGATATGAAAATGGAGGCTCTTCCGCAAACCAACACGCTGAAAACGCTTGTTACAGCAGAGGACGAAATTGAAATTGAGCGAAAAAATATTCAGCCGTATCAAGCGAAAGTCTATTCACGCATAATGGCATTTGGTAACGGTACGTTGTCCTCACTCTATGACAAATCGGACGCATTCTACCGCCGTCAGATAATCGTCACAACAAAACCGAAACACCCCGAAAGAATTGATGACCCTTTCCTCACTGAGAAAATGATTTCAGAGAAAAGCGGAATATTTCTGTGGGCGTTCGAGGGTTTGCAGAGATTGTTGGCTAACGATTTCCGTTTCACAATCAGCGAGAGGGCAAAGCAAAATCTTTTACAGAGTATGGAGAGCAACTGCAATATTATATCGTTCTTCAAAGCGAAAGATTGGATTTCATTTGTTCCCGAAATTTTCATTTCCACCAAAGACCTTTATGCACATTACGTCTGGTGGTGCGATGAGAATTGTGAGAAACCTATGCAACAGCGCACGTTTTCGGGATATATCAATCAGAACCTTGACAAGTATCAGCTCCGCATAGACACCAATGGGATAGGCTCATCGGGGCATCGCTCACGAGGTTATCGAGGAATAACCACACGCAAATAAACACAGTACACACATTCATTACACATTTGAAAGCACATCAAAACCCGATGATTACGGCAATACACACTTACACAGATAAAATGCAAGTTGAGTTACAAATTCCGTGTGTAAGTGTGTAAGAGCCGAAAAAGCCTTTGTTTATCGCATTCCCATTACACAGATAGCTCTGTTGTATATGTGTGAAATGTGTAGCTGAATGTGTGAAACGGAAAGGGAAAAAATATGCCACGAATGAGCAAGCGCAACAAGCTCGAATGGAGCTTTTTTCTCTCTGAAAACGGGCGCAGAAATTACAATATTCTGTGCCGTCATTGCAGAGAAGAATGCAAGCAGAGCTTTAGAACCGTTGTTATCGAATGCAGAAAATACGCTTCAAAGCGAGGAAAAGAAACCACATAATCTTTGCATAAGCCTTATCAACGACTGCGGTCGGGACTAACGGAGCAAGCATATGATTTGTGGCTACAGTGCCACAAAATCAGCTTGTTGGGATAATCCCAAACCCTTTTAGATTTCGACAATGCTGTCGATGAAAACGAGAAAATCTATTTTGAAAGGACTGAAAAAACTATGTCAAAACGTGACCGTGATATACTGATACGATTTTTTGTCACCGCCGAGGAAAAGGCGGTCATACAAAAGCGAATGGAGCTTGTGAGATATACGAATATGTCCGAATATCTCCGAAAAATCTCTATGGACGGATATCTGATAAATGTGGATTACACCTATATCAAAGAAATGAACGCAGAGCTTTCCGCTATAGGCAGAAACATCAATCAGATTGCCGCAAGAGCAAATTCTACAGGAATTATTTACGCCGATGATATTGTGGAAATCAAGAAAAAACAGGAGGAAATATGGCTGTTACAAAAATCCATCCTATCAAATCTACGCTGAAAAAAGCTCTCGACTATATCGTCAATCCCAAGAAAACCCTTGACGGTCTGACGGTTTCGTCATTCGGCTGTTCGCCTGAATTTGCGGATACGGAGTTCTGCTTTACGAAGAAGAAAGCCTGCAAGGAGAACGGCATTCTTGCCTATCATTTGATACAGTCATTCGCTCCCGATGAAACAGATTTTAAGACGGCTCACGAAATCGGCGAGAAGCTATGTGAGAAATTTCTCAAAGGAAAATATGAATATGTCATTAGCACACACATTGACAAAGGGCATATTCACAATCACATTATTTTCAATTCCGTCAGTTTCATTGACAATATGAAATACAACAGCACACCGCAGAGCTACTTTTATATCCGCCGCACCAGCGATATTCTTTGCAATAATTTCGGCTTGTCCGTTATTTCTCCGAGCAAGGACAATGGTAAGTGTTACTTTGAATACACCGCCGACAGCAAGGGCATTTCGTGGAAAACAAAGCTCAGAAGAACGATTGAAGAACAGATATTATATGCTCAGAGCTATGAGGATTTTCTGAAAAGAATGGGAGGTCAGAATTATCGTATCAAAGAGGGCAAATACCTTTCGTTCTGCGGCGAGGAGCAGGAGAAATTCATCCGTTCCAAGACGCTCGGTGAGGATTATTCCGTTGAGGCGTTGAAGCTTCGCATACAGGGACTTTACAAGCCGTACAAGGCGAACGTCATCATTGATATTCATAACAATGTCAAATGCGCTCAGAGCAGAGGTTACACGCAATGGTGTCAGATACACAATCTGAAAGCAATGGCGGCAATGATGAATTTCCTTACCGAAAACAATATGAGGACGCTTTCCGATTTGGACGCTATGGAGCAGAAATTCTTGTCAGAAATGACTGCGGCAAGGGATAAACTCAAGCCTGTTGAAGCTCGTATGAAAGAGCTTGACGGTGTTATGAAAAACATTCAGACGTTCCGAGATAACAAAGAACGAAAAACCGATACACAGAAAGTATTATACAAGGCGGCATTAAAAGAGTTACAGCCGTATATTCACGATAACAAGCTACCGAATATGGCTTCTCTGAAAAAGGAATACGACAGGCTTGACGAACAGAAACAGGAGTTGAGCATTGACTATTTCACACGAAAGGACACGCTCAAAGAGTTCAGGGACGTGAAGAAAAATTTTGAAGCGGTTGCTCCCAAGGCTCTTGTCAGAGAACAGCAGAGAAAGCGGAGCGGAGAGTTGGAATAACGCAGAAAAATAAATGCAAGGAGGTTCGCTTATGTCAATGTACAAAATCGGAAATACAACTTATTATGTCGAAACAATTTTCAATCCACAAGCAGAGAGCCTTGATGAACTGATTGAACGGCTTATCGGTAAGGATATTGAGAATATTTTACGACAAATGTAAGGTCAGATACGGTTAAAAACGGTGAATTAAATGACAAAACAGCAAGCTAAAATATCACTTTAAAGTGTTGAAATTTCTCTAAAAAAGTGATATAATAGCATTGAAATAGCTTGCTGTCTTGTCGGAAAGGTAGGAAAAAATGAACACAGACAAGATAACCGCACTTTATTGCAGACTTTCACAGGACGATATGCTCCAAGGCGAAAGCAACAGCATAACCAATCAGAAAAACATTTTGCTGAAATACGCAGAGGACAACGGTTTCAAGAACACGCAATTTTATGTAGATGACGGTTTCAGCGGAACAACCTTTGACCGCCCTGATTTTACAAGAATGATTGCGGATATGGAAAACGGAAAAATCGGAATTATCATTACGAAAGACCTTTCGAGGCTTGGACGTGATTATCTCAAGACAGGTCAGTATATTGAGATGATTTTTCCTGATTACGATGTCAGGTATATCGCAATTAACGACAGCGTTGATACCACAAAGAGCGAGAACGAGCTTATGGCGTTCAAGAATATTTTCAACGACTGGTACGCTCGTGATACAAGCAAGAAAATCCGAGCCGTTTTCAAAGCAAAGGGTATGTCGGGAAAACATTTGTCAGTACCAATTTACGGCTATAAAAAGTCCGAAACCGACAAAAATCTTTGGGTAATCGATGAGGAAGCCGCAACAGTCGTGAAAGAGATATTTAAGCTCTGTATTGATGGTTACGGTCCGACGCAGATTGCAAGGATTTTAACCGAACAGGGCGTTCCGACGCCGACGGCGTATGCAAGAGCAAATAACAAAAACAGCGGTCACTATAACGCTAAAATTCACCGATGGGGCGAGCAGACAATACAGAACATTCTTGAAAAAGCCGAATATGCAGGTCATACCGTTAATTTCAGAACGCACACAAAGTCATACAAGAACAAGAAACGAGTTGAAAATTCAAAAGAAGATTGGCTTATTTTTGAGAATACACACGAAGCCATAATTTCACAACAGGATTTTGATTTGGTTCAGGAGCTTCGCAGCAACAAACGAAAAGTACAGAAATGCGGTGAAATAAACCCATTTTCAGGAATTGTATATTGCGCCGATTGCGGTAAGAAAATGTATTTGTGCAGGTCTAAAAGTCTTAATTCAGACCAAGAGCATTTGAAATGCTCAAGTTATGCGGCAGACAAGGACGAATGTACAGCACATTTTATCAGAACGGCTGTGCTGAAAGAAATTGTCATCGGCGAAATCAGCAAGGTTCTCGGGGAGGCACATTCAAGCGAAGAAAAATTCATACAGTCAGCAACGGAAATGGCAACTTCACATCAGTTCTCTGAACTTAAAAAGGCAAAGAAAACGCTCGGTATTTCCGAAAAACGAATTGCAGAGCTTGACCGTTTATTTATAAGGCTTTATGAGGACAATGTTTCGGGAAAGATTTCAGATGAACGCTTTGAACAGCTTTCTAAAGGGTACGATGATGAACAGGAAAAGCTGAAAACGCTTATTACAGAACTCGCTGTGTTTATCGAAAAAACGGAACAGAAAACCGCTGATACCACCGAATTTATCAGGATTGTGAAGAAATACGAGCGTATCACGGAACTCACGCCCGAATTAATGCATGAGCTGATTGAGAAAATCGTCGTTTACGCTCCCGACAAGTCAAGTGGACACCGTGAACAGAAAATCGAAATCTATTTCAGATTTAAGGTTGCAATTTCGGTTGCCGTTGCTGACAGCAGGGTTTATGACAAAAAGAGAAAGGCTGCGTAGTCCCAAGCGACGTTTCGTCGCTTTAACTACAGCAACCTTTCAATTGTACGCTAAAACTTCTTTACGACTACCGAGCTAAAAGTCTCGGGGGATTTTCCTATTTTACGTTGTTTTTACTTTACCTTTTTTGCTATCTCATCAACGAGCTTTAACAAAAGGTCATTCTGCGTCATTGAACCTAAGTCGCCATCACGTCTTGAACGTACTGAAACCGTTCCGTCCTCGACCTCTTTATCACCGATTGTAAGCATAACCGGCAGTTTTTCAACTGATGCCGAACGTATCTTATATCCAACCTTTTCGGCTCTGTCATCTATAGTTGCTCTGATTCCTGCACCCTCAAGCTTTTCAAGAACCTCGTGGCAGTAATCAAGATGTCTGTCGGCAACCGGTATGATTCTCACCTGTTCAGGTGCTACCCAAAGCGGCAATGCACCGGCATAATGCTCAATCATATATGCGAGCGTTCTTTCATAGCAGCCAAGTGACGTTCTGTGAATGATATACGGACGTCTCTTTGTTCCGTCAACGTCAACATACTCCATTCCGAATCTCTCTGCAAGCAGCATATCTATCTGAATTGTTACGAGTGTATCTTCCTTGCCGTAAACATTCTTGTACTGAATATCGAGCTTCGGGCCATAGAATGCGGCTTCATCTATACCGACTGTATAATTTACGCCAAGGTGATTGAGTATTTTTTCCATTACAGACTGTGCGTGATCCCACTGCTCAGCTGTTCCCTCATACTTATTCTTCGGGTTTGAAGGATCCCACTGTGAGAACCTGAACGTACATTCGTCAAGAAGTCCTACTGTTCCGAGGAAGTACTTTGCAAGCTCAAGACAGCCCTTGAATTCCTCCTCGAGCTGTTCAGGTCTGAGTATAAGGTGACCTTCTGAAATCGTGAACTGACGAACTCTTATAAGTCCGTGCATCTCGCCGCTGTCCTCCTTACGGAAAAGCGTCGAAGTTTCGCCGAGTCTCATTGGCAGGTCACGGTAAGAACGCTGTCTGTTAAGAAATACCTGATACTGGAACGGGCAAGTCATCGGACGAAGTGCGAAACATTCCTTTGTTTCATCATATGGATCGCCCATTATGAACATTCCGTCGAGGTAGTGGTCCCAGTGTCCTGAAATTTTATAGAATTCTCTCTTTGCCATAAGTGGCGTTTTTGTCAGCAAATAGCCTTTTTTCTGCTCAACGTCCTCAACCCATCTCTGAAGTGTCTGGATTACTCGTGAACCCTTTGGCAGAATTATTGGCAAACCCTGTCCTACTACGTCAACTGTTGTGAAAAATTCAAGTTCACGTCCGAGCTTGTTGTGGTCACGAAGCTTTGCTTCCTCACGTTTCTTGACATCAGCCTCAAGGTCGGCAGACTTAGGGTATGCCGTTGCATATACTCTTGAAAGCATCTTATTCTTTTCAGAACCTCTCCAGTATGCGCCTGTGCAGGAAAGAAGCTTGAATGCCTTTATTGGTGCAGTTGTCATAAGGTGTGGGCCTGCACAAAGGTCGGTAAAGTCGCCCTGCTTGTAGAACGATATTGGCTCGCTCTTATCGGCGTGTTCACGGCAAAGTTCAACCTTATATGGTTCGCCCATTTCCTCAAGCTTTGCGATTGCCTCTGACGGCGAAAGCTCAAAATGCTCAAGCGGAATAGCTTCCTTAACGATTTTCTTCATTTCGGCTTCAATTTTCAGAAGTTCCTCGGACGTAAACGGCTTTTCAAGCTCGAAATCGTAGTAGAAACCATTGTCGATTGCCGGGCCAATTGCCAATTTAGCATTCGGATAGAGGTGCTTTACAGCTTGTGCGAGAATATGGGATGCGGTATGCCAGAATGTTTTTTTGCCATCTATGGTATCGAAAGTGCAGACCTCAAAGTCACAGTCGCTGTTTACAACCGTGCGCATATCCTTTACCTCGCCGTTGATTTTGACACAGCAAGCTGCCTTATACAGACCCATACCGATTCCCTTGATGATTTCAGATGCCGGTGTAGCAGCCTCAATTTCACGGCAGCTGCCGTCTTTTAGCGTAAGTTTTATCATTATATAATCTCCTTTTAGCTCCGCTCACGAGTTTGTGGCGAGAGCGAATTTTAGATAGTCCAGCAGACACAGCTTACGCAAGTAAGCTGAACTAAGTCGGGCTTTGCAAAGCCTGACTTAGTTCAAAGATGTCGCCGCATAAATGTAAAGCGGCGGCATCGTCTGCGGTCAAAGAGTGAAAGCTTTGGGCGTAACTTAGAACTTGTCTTCATAAGAAATATGTGTGAATTTTCAAGCACATTTCAGGTGATGTCAAAGCAAAAATTTGCAGTTGGGCTGTCGCTCTACAAGAATTTTTAACGCAGACAGCAGTTGAAATTGCTGAAAAGACGTGCATAGATTCTTGTGAAGACAAGTTCTTAATATCCTGATAGAAAAAACAAAGCCCCTCAGCCGAATTAACAGCCGAGGGACGATAAATAACCGTGGTTCCACCCTGATTCATACGAAAAGTTCGTATCTTCAAAGCTCTTTAACGGGAGCGGCGGCACTGATTGGGTGCACTCAGAGGCGGTCGGCAAAAAGTAAGTGCTTACAGCCTTGCACCAAACGGCTGTTCTCTGAAAAGCAAATTACAATCCGAAAAGCAAATCGGACTGTACTTTAAGTCATCCTCTTTCAACGTATTCCTTTATACACTTTAATGATACCACTTACTCCTTACAAAGTCAAGTATTTTCGCAAAAAAATTTCCACTGTAGAAATAGCAGTGGAAGTTTTTATAGGTAACCATTAGGTTACATTATTTGTCTGAGCTTATAAGTTTTCCGTAGCCTTTAAGGTATACACCGCCTGAAATTACGGTCAGAGCCGTTGAAATCCAGATAAGCACGTTAAATATCACTGTAGCAGCATCTCTTGCACTTTCGCCGCTTATCAGTCCGAAGCTGTCGAAATCATGATTGAAGCTCAGCCACGCAAGCTCTGCTATTATTGTGACCATCGTGAAAGCCGTTTTCATTTTTCCCCAGATGCCTGCCGCTACGACTACTCCGCTGTTTGCGGCAAGAAGCCTTAGTCCTGACACCATAAACTCTCTTGCAGTTATTATGATAAACGGTATTGCACTCATTTTTACGTCGTCAATCTCTATGAAGACCGCAAGTGCCGCCATTACAAGCACCTTATCCGCAAGTGGGTCGAGAAATTTTCCAAAATTTGTTATAAGGTGATTTTTTCTTGCTATATGACCGTCAAGGGCATCCGTTATCGACGCTGCTGCGAATACTGTCAGTGCTATCAGGTAATGTGCAGGACACTCAACATAGATGAACAACAGAAAAACAGGTACAAGTATTACTCTTGCTATTGTCAGTTTATTTGCAAGGTTCAATTTCAATCACCTCTCCTATCAGGTCATAGTCAAGCGTATCGCTGACCTTTACCTTAACATAATCGCCTGTTTTAAGCGGATTTTCAGATGAAAAGAAAATTTTTCCGTCGATATCCGGAGCGTCCATATCTGTTCTTCCGAAGTAGCAGCCTGCGAACTTATCGAAGCCCTCAACTACTGCGGTATGGGTTGTTCCGAGTTGTTTTTCGTTATTCTGAGCACTTATCAGCATTTGCTGCTGCATAAGGATATCGGCACGATGACTTTTCACTTCGTCATCAAGCTGACCGTCAAGCTCTGCTGCCTTTGTACCCTCCTCCTGTGAGAACGGGAAACAGCCAAGCCTATCGAATCTTATCTGCTGTACAAACTCTGCAAGCTCATCAAACTGCTCCTGTGTTTCTCCGGGAAAGCCTGTGATAATTGTTGTTCTTATTATTATGCCCGGAACCTTTGAACGTATGTGGTCTATAAGCTCCTTTAGTTTTTCCCTGTTGCCCCAGCGGTTCATTTTTTCAAGTATTTCGCTGTTACAGTGTTGTATCGGCATATCAAGGTACTTTACTATTTTTTCGTTTGACGCAATTGTTTCCAGAAGCTCGTCCGTTATTCTTTCGGGATAGCAGTAGAGAACTCTTATCCGACGCACACCGTCAATCTCAGACAGCTTTTCAAGAAGCTCCGGCAGTTTGGATTTTCCGTAGATATCCTCTCCATATCTTGAGCTGTCCTGTGCTATTACTATAAGCTCTGTCACACCGTTTTGTGCAAGCCACTTTGCTTCTTTAAGAACTTCCTCCATTGGTACGCTTCTGAACTTGCCCCTTATCTTTGGTATTGCACAATATGTACAGCAATTGCTGCAACCCTCAGCTATTTTCAGATATGCAAAAAACGGCAATGTCGATATTATTCTGTCACCAAGTATCTCGGCATCAAGCTTTGGTGCAAAACGTACAACTCTTTCTCCCGCAAGAACGTGGTCGAGAATATCGACTATGTCCTTATTATCGCCGATTCCTATTACCGCATCGGCTTCGGGGAAAAGCTCTGCTGCCTCCTGCTTATAGCGTTCGGTAAGACAGCCTGTTACCACGATTTTTTTCAATGTTCCGTCTGCTTTAAGCTTTCCAAGCTCTATTATCGTGTCTATTGCTTCTTCCTTTGCGGACTGTATGAAGCCGCAGGTATTCACTACTGCTATATCTGCAAGCCCCGGTTCGGTCACAAGCTCGTAGCCTCTTTCTCTGAGCTTATATAGTATTCTCTCGGAATCAACAAGGTTCTTTGAACAACCAAGTGATACCAGCCCAACCTTAATCGGCATCGTCATTTTCCTCCTGTTGTGCGTCTTCAAAATAATTTTTTACTGCTTTGTTCACCTGTTCATATGAGTAGCCGTATCTGATCAGGGCATTTTTCACTTTTGCCACTGCTTTTTTATCGTTTTGGTCGGACAAAAACCTCTCATATTTCTTACTTATAATGCTTTCGGCATTTTCCTCAAGCTGACAGACATAAGGTTCAAGTGCGTCCTCGGCTATACTGCCTGTTATTCCTTTAAGGCGCATCTCATTCTTTGCACGGAATATTCCGAATTTCTTGGTTTCAACGTAGTGCTTTGCGAGCATTGCCGCATAGCGTTTATCGTTTATTGCACCTGTGCTGACAAGCTTATCAACAACTTGTGTGCAAAGCTCATCATTCCTGTCGTACTTTCTCATAAGCTTGCTGTACATTTCCTTATACGAGTAGTCACGCAGGTCTATAAGGTACAGGGCATACTGGAATGCACGTCTTTTATTAGAGCTGAAAATTATTTCCTCCAGCTTTTCGCTGTCAATCTGCAAACCGTGAACGAGTCCGTATGCCGCTATGATTTCGGCGTGCAGGAAAACTTTCCTGTCGCCGTCAAGCTCGACCTCATATGACGAGCCTTTATACTTCTCTATTGATGTTATTTCCAATATTCTCTTCACCCCACTGCTGCTGCTATGAATCTGCCGTACGCTTCAGGTGACGCTGCACAAGCTGCGTCTTGCCTGAATTTTTTATGCCGGTGTAAATTCATCGAACTGTTCGTCGTTATCGGCATCAACCATCGGATCTGCTCCGGCGGCATCTTCCGGGTCAACCTGAATATCGTCGTCTGGGAAGCCGTCATCATTTGAGTCTGCATCGGAGTCCTCATCGGAGGCTTTTCCGCCCTTTTTCTTAGTTTTCTTCTTTGACTGAAGTTCAAGCACTTCGTCCTTCTTTTCAAGAATCTGTGCTTCGATTTCCTTCATAAGCTCAGCGTCATGCTCTATGATTTCCTTTACGTTGTCACGTCCCTGACCGAGCTTGTTGTCCTTGTAGCTGAACCACGAGCCGCCCTTTTTGATTATTCCGAGGTCTATTGCAAGGTCAAGAACTTCACCCGTCCTTGATATTCCCTTACCGTACATTATATCGAACTCGCACGTCTTGAACGGCGGCGCTACCTTATTTTTTACTATCTTACACTTTGTTCTTGTTCCGATAACGTCCGAGCCTACTTTTATTGCCTCGCCTTTTCTTACGTCTATTCTTACTGACGCATAGAATTTAAGTGCACGTCCGCCTGGTGTTGTTTCAGGGTTTCCGTACATTACGCCGATTTTTTCTCTTATCTGGTTTATGAATATTGCCACGCAGTTTGAACGTGATATTGCGGCGGTCAGCTTTCTCATTGCCTGTGACATAAGCCTTGCAAGCTGTCCGACGTGATTATCGCCCATTTCGCCGTCAATTTCGGCTCTTGTTGTCATTGCGGCAACGGAGTCGATGATTACAACGTCTATTGCTCCCGAACGCACGAGGGCTTCGGCGATTTCGAGTGCCTGTTCACCGCTGTCCGGCTGTGAGACGAGAAGATTGTCGGTATTGACTCCGAGTGCCTTGGCATATACAGGGTCAAGAGCGTGTTCAACGTCGATAAACGCTACTTCCCCTTCAAGCTTTTGTGCCTCAGCTGCTATGTGCAGGGCAACGGTTGTTTTACCTGAGCTTTCAGGACCGTATATCTCGATGATTCTTCCTCTTGGCACGCCTCCGATTCCGAGTGCCATATCAAGCGTCATTGAGCCTGTTGGTATTGCGGCTACGTCGAGTGCCTTTGACTGTCCAAGACGCATTATAGCTCCTGCACCGTACTTCTTTTCAAGCTGAGCTATTGCACCCTTTAGTGCAAGTTCCTTATCCTCTTTTGTTGCTGCCTTTACTACGACAGGCTTTTTTGCAAGTTCCTTTTTAGCCATTATCTTCACGCCTCCTGTTGTTTTCTGATTGCTGTTTCGATTCGGAAGTTTCCTGCGCAGTCCTTTATACAAAGTATCTGCTCATAGCCTGATTCATTCAGGATATCCTCTACGGACTCATTCTGAGTCGCTCCGATTTCAAACATTATACGTCCGCCGACTTTCAGCGAATTTTTCCACATCGGAATTATTTTTCTGTAATAGTCAAGTCCGTCCGCACCTCCGAAAAGTGCCTCAGACGGCTCAAAGCTTACTTCTTTCTGGAGATTCTCCATATCGTACGCACTAAGGTACGGCGGATTGCACACGATTAAATCAATATCTATGAATTTTGCACTTGTCTGCTCCGAAAGCACATCAGCACTCATTATTTTTATATCTGTGTCATTTTTCACGGCGTTCAGACGAAGGTACTTCAGTGCGTCCTCTGAAAGTTCTACCGCCGTAACATCGGCGTTCGGCAGATTCTTTTTTATTGATACTGCAATACAGCCGCTTCCGCTGCACAAATCGACAACTCTTAGTTTTTCGTCAGAACCGGAATATTTTTCGATTATAAAATCGACCATTGATTCAGTATCCTGACGGGGTATCAGCACTCCTTCACCAACCTTGAATGGAAGTCCCATAAACTCCCACTCGCCGAGTATATATTGCAGTGGATAGCCTTGTGTGCGTTTATTTGTCATTTCACGGATTTTAGCGATTACCTCGTCCGTAACCGATACCGACGCATCTGTCAGCAGTATTGGCAGCTTTGCACCGAGTGCCTGTTCTATTATACACTCTGCATCGAAGCGGTAGTCATCTATTCCTGATTTTTTCAGTATTGCCTTTACGTTCGCAAATATTTCCGATACGCTTACCATACGTCCTCCTCGATATTATCGGGTATGCACGGCTTTATTGCTGCTATTGCAACCTCAATCTGAGCATCTGTTGGTTCTTTTGTCGTTATTCTCTGAAGCCACAGTCCGGGAGCTGAAAGCACTCGTGTAAAGGCGTTGTCGTTGTTTCCTGCAAGTCGTATAAGCTCGTATGATATTCCTATGACTACCGGCAAAAGTACAAATCCTGATACGATTCTCTGCCACGTTACTGTAAACGGTATGAAGCACATCACAAATATGCTGACCATAAGCACTATAAATATAAAGCTTGTTCCGCAGCGTTTATGAAATCTTATTTGTTTTCTGACATTTTCAACAGTCAGCGGCAGTTTTGCCTCATGACACGCTATTGTTTTGTGTTCGGCACCGTGATAACGATAAGTTACCGCAATATCCTTCATAAGTGCGGTAGCCGCCATATATCCGACGAAAATCGCTATCTTGACGATTCCCTCAAGCACTGAACGCAGTATCCGCATTTCCTTTACGGGGGTTATAAAGCCCACAAGCCACTTCGGCAGAAACATAAAAATTGCGAGTGCAAATGCCACTCCGATAACTGTTCCGAGCGTCATAATCAGTCCTGTAACAGCACTTTCGCCTTTAGTCTGAGCCTTTTCGTCCTCAGGAATCTGCTTGTCGGCTGATTTCATAAGGTACTTATATCCCTTTGCCATTGAGCCTATGAAGTTGAATGTGCCTCTGACAAATGGTATACGCCTGTAAAGCGGAGCGTCCTTACCGTTATGTTCGTCCCATGTTTCGAGGTCTATGCTGCCGTCCGGAAGTCGGCACGCCATAGCTCCCTTATGCACTCCGAGCATCATTATGCCCTCTATAAGAGCCTGTCCTCCTATTTTTGACTTGAACTTTTCTGTTGTCTGATTTTTTTCAGCTTTCATAACTGTTATTTCAGCCTTTCTCGTTTTTAGAATTACCCTTTTGTACTTCTTGGCAGTGTTATCGTTATTGACGTTCCAAAGCCCTCACGGCTTTTTACGTCAAGTGAACCGCCGTGCAGTGTTACGATTTCGTCGGCAACAGCAAGTCCTATTCCAGAGCCTCGTTTTGATTGGTTTGCCTTAAAAAACTTTGTCTTTACCTTTGGAAGGTCTGCTTCCTTTATACCGCAGCCTGTATCGCTCACCTTGACGTACACAAAGCCTGCCGAAGATGTTGCTTCTATAGTGACTTTCCCTCCGGCTGACGAATACTTTATTGCGTTATCTATTATGTTTATAAACACCTGACGTATTCTGTTCTTGTCTCCGTATACAAAAGGCAGCATATCGGGTTCGTTGTAAATTATCTCTATATTATCACGCTTTGCCTTTTCACTATATATAAGTATTGCGTCCTCAAGCTCTGCCAGAATATCCATATCTGAGCTTTGCAGTGTAAAATGACCATTCTGCATTCTTGAGAAGTCAAGCAGCTCCTCAACCATTCTTGACAGTCTTTCGGTCTCATTGATTATGACTCCAACGCCTTTTTTCATTGTATCGGGGTTATCATCAATTGCCATAGTTTCCGCCCAGCCCTTTATTGCGGTCAGCGGTGTTCTCAGCTCGTGCGAGACTGAAGATATGAAGTCATTTTTCATTGCCTCGGTATTTGAAAGTTCGTCCGCCATATAGTTTATTGCTGTACAAAGCTGTCCTATTTCGTCGTTTTCGGTATTATCTATTCTTACTGAAAAGTTACCTGTTGCAAATTTCTTTGCTATTGCGCTTATCTGCTGTATCGGCTTTACTATTGAGCCTATAAAATACAGTCCGGTAAATATCATTATAAATAATATCAGCATTCCCAATGCACACGCTATCAGAATATATGTTCCTACCGCACCATCTATTTCGGTCAGTGAAACTACCATTCTTACCGCACTGTACTCGCTGTTCATAGATGATATCGGCACAGATATTGCCATTATTTTTTCGCCGCTCGGCAGTTTTCCTACCCAGTAGCCGTCTCCTCCGTTCATAACGTCGGAGTAATCCGGCATTGCGATGTTTTCGTCAGGTGAAAAGCCTGATGAGGTCAGTACAACACGTCCTTTGGAATTTATTGCCATAAGCTCGAGCTTATCCTTTTCGTCGAAGGTTTCGAGCATATTTCTCATTTCCGAGGAAAAGTTTGCCGCACTGTCCTGAGAATGTATGCTTAGCACACTCGTTACCGCATTTATTCTCGATGACATATATTGTCTTACCGAACTGTAATAGTAATTCTGTATTGCGTATATGAATGCCATTTCTATCACAAGCAATGCAAGAAATACCATTCCGAGATTATTGAGTATCCAGCGTTTTGTTATACTTTTCTTTGAAATCAGTGAGTGTCGTTCCATTTATAGCCATAGCCCCATATTGTCATAATATATTTCGGAGCGGAGGGTTCTTCTTCGATTTTCATTCGTATCCGTCTTATATTAACATCAACTATCTTTGCGTCTCCATAGTAGCTTTCTCCCCAGATATGATTGAGGATACTTGACCTGTCGAGTGCAGTGTTCTTGTTGTTCATAAAATATTCTAATATCTGATATTCTACCTGTGTAAGGTCTATAAGTTCGCCGTTTTTCTTGACCGTACGGCTTTTCAGGTCAAGCACAAACGGCCCTGACTCAAGCACCGACGAGTCGTCATTCTTTATGAAGCTCATACACACTCGCCGATATATCGCATCGACTCTTGCTGTCAGTTCAGACGGTGAAAACGGCTTTGTTATATAGTCGTCCGCACCTATCATAAGACCGTTTACCTTATCCATTTCCTGTGTTCGTGCCGTAAGCATTATGATTCCGATTGTTGAGCTTTTCTCACGCAGCTTTCGGCATACTGCAAATCCGTCTATTCCCGGCATCATTATGTCGAGCAGAACTATATCGAATGCTCCGTGTTCTTTTTCAAATGTCAGAAGTGCGTCCTCGCCGCAGCCTACGTCTGTTACATCGTAGCCTGCACGACGTAGGTTTATAACTACAAATTCACGGATTGCGGCTTCGTCCTCGCATACAAGTATTCGTTTCATATTCCCTATCCTCCGCTAATCGACAAATTTAAAATACAGTGCAAGTTCGCCTGCTGTCAGACCCATTTTTTCGTCCGCAACAGGATATGCAAGGTAGCAGGCATCGCCTCTTGAGTGCAGAAAATAATAGCCTGCCGAAAGTCTGTCCTCTCTCGATGCTGAATCCTTTGCGATGAATATCCGCAAAAGCTCGGCTCCTGCCGTATTATTCTCATATTTGCAGAAGACGGTTTCATCGTTTATCGAGTCTCGTTTTACGGTTACCTTGTTCCTCCATTTTTCGGGTATTATGAATGCGTAGCCTTCGGTTACGCTGAAGTAGCTTGAATATTTGGTTATCATTTTTCCGTCTTTGAGGTACATCCAGTCGGTCTTTTTTATCTGTTCGCTTTCGGATTTATCCGAATATCCGGGGAAAAGTCGTTGTACTGGAATTTCGTATATTCCATCGCCGTCGATATCTGTTGTAGCGCAGCCTGACGGTCGGCTTGTGGCGGCACATTCTTCGGGTGAGGCAAAAACCTTTTTAAGTCCTGACGAGTCCATATATATTATATCCGTCTGGATTGTTCCCGTACCTGACAGAGCGTCTATATAGAGACCTTTGAGGGTATCGTTTATTTTTCCGTACACAAGCTGGTCGAACTCATTAAAGCTGCCGTTGAGGTCGGTTTTGTACTCCTGATATTTGCCGTCACCGTTGAGCTTGTATGCTGATGCTGATGCCGATGCTGCACCTGAAATGCCGCCTCTTAGTATCAGCAGTTCGTTTGTTTTATCCGAGTCAAGGTCGGTTACATCTACAAACGAATATGTTGATGAAAATGATTTTTCTATCAGACCGCTTTCCGGTATATAATTATATATTGTAATGCTTTTCTCTGAACGGTTTATAAGACTGCTTCCGATAATAATATTTATTCTGTTATTTGTTCCGAGCCTTGATATCATTACTTTTTCGATTTCAGAGCCTTGTGCAGGTGTATCGCAGACCGAACGCCATTTGTTGTTGAACTTGTCGAGAACATTGATTCTAAGGGTATTTTCCTCAACGGTAAGACCTGTTTTCTCATAGAAAACGATTGCTTCGTTTCCTCCGTCGCCGTCGATATCCTCGGTAATGAAGGCTGACAGATACGGGCCTGATTTAGGGTATTTCAGGCTGATATTCTGTCCTGCCGCACTTTTTAGCGTATCGTAAATCTGTTCCTGTTCGACGCTGAGCTTTGGGGGAGCCATAAGGTTATCTATACTTGTTCCGAAAGAGCAGCTGCCAAGCGTAAACACGGTACACATCATAAGTACCGTCAGCTTTATGCGGCTGTAAAAATAATTTCCTGACATAATTTTATGTAACTTCATTATTCCTCCTGCCGCACTTTCTTCACCGCTGCTGCAAATCCGTGAGGTGAGATGTTTTAGGGCAACACTGCACAAGAATTATGCAGTGTTGTCTTTAGGGGTGTCCTTTATAACTTATTATAACGAAAATCTTATTTTCTGTCGGATATCTTAATGTATTCCCTGTCGGCAGCGATTGCCTTGTATGCAGGTCTGATGATTCGTCCGCCTGTGAGAATTTCCTCCATACGGTGAGCAGACCAGCCTGCCATTCTCGATACGGCAAAGAGTGGTGTAAAGAGGTCGTCCGGTATTCCGAGCATTCTGTAAACGAGTCCTGAATAGAGGTCTACGTTTGCACACATTGCCTTTTCGCTTCCCTTAACCTGCTTGAATACCTCAGGTGTCAGACGTTCGATTGCATCGAGCAGTTTGAATTCTGCTTCGATTTCCTTTCCCTGTGCAAGCTCCATTGCCTTGCGTTTCAATATTATCGCTCTCGGGTCGGAAATCGTATAGACAGCGTGTCCCATTCCGTAAACAAGTCCTGAACCGTCGTTTGCCTCTTTTCTCAGAACCTTTGCAATATAGTCAGCAACCTGATTATCGTCAGACCAGTTGGCTATATTTTCCTTGAAGTTGTCAATCATTTGTATTACCTTTATATTTGCTCCGCCGTGACGGTGTCCTTTAAGTGAACTGATTGCTCCCGAATATGCTGAATACGGGTCTGTTCCTGATGATGTCAACACCCGGCAGGTAAATGTTGAATTATTTCCGCCGCCGTGTTCTGCCTGAAGCATCAGCAGGATATCAAGAAGCTGGGCTTCATCTCTTGTGTACATTCTGTCCGGTCTGAGCATCGAAAGTACGGTCTGAGCGGTATTTTCCTCATAGTTTATAGGGTGCATTATCATACTTGCGTTATCGTAGTGACGTCTCTTTACCTGATATGCGCAAGTCATTATTACAGGAAGCTTTGCGATAAGACTTATTGCTGTACGCATTTCGTTTTCGAGACCTTTTCCCTCGCTCTCGTCGTCGTACGAATAGAGTGCGAGAACTGAACGGGCAAGCTTATTCATTATATTCTTTGACGGGGCTTTGAGTATCATATCCTCAACAAATCCCGCAGGCAGGTCTCTTTTCAATGACATATATGTATTGAACATCTCAAGCTCGTCACTTGACGGAAGATGTCCGAAAAGCAGCAGAAAAACGGTTTCCTCATAGCCAAAGCGGTTCTCTGCCTCAACATTCTTTACAAGGTCAACTATATTGTATCCTCTGTATATAAGTTCGCCGGGAATTGCTTCAAGCTCGCCCTCGTTTATTATATAGCCGTGAACGTTACAGATTTTTGTAATTCCGGCGACTACGCCTGTTCCGTCGTTTTTTCTCAGACCTCTTTTTACGTGAAACTTGTCATAAAGAGTCGGATCAATTACGGAATTTTTTTCTACCTCTCTGCATAAATCTGTAATATTGGCACCTGAAATAAAAGTTCCCATTGACGAACACACTCCTAAAAAATAAATTTGATTTCATTATACTACATTTTCCCCTCATTGTCAAATAAACACCTACAAAATCTCGCTTTTCAAGGAGGCAAAAAAATGAGAAAATACCTCACTTACGCTGTAGCACTTGGATTCCTTATCCTTTTTCTTCCTGCAATACCGGTTTACGTCCGTGAAAGGTCTGCCGCTACTGTTGCTGACAACAGCGGCATTGACGCCGATGAGCTGGAAAATATGGACTCCGGCTCTTTTCCTGTTCCCGATGAAAAAGCTTTGCAAATCAAGCAAAATGTTTCCGGAAAATCCTCAGTTTCCGACAGCAAACCCTACAAGGTGCTTGACGTATCTTCCGGACAGGTTATTGATGTTCCTGTTAAGGACTACATTATCGGTGCGGTTTGTGCCGAAATGCCTGCCACTTTTGAACCGGAAGCTCTAAAAGCTCAGGCTGTTGCAGCTCACACCTACGCCGAGCGTCAGCGTATGCGTGAAAAAAAATCTCCTACCGCCGAGCTTTGCGGTGCCGATTTTTCTAACGATACCTCAAAATACCAAGGTTACTTCACTTTAAACCAGATTAAACAGTTCTATGGTGACAATTTTGACCTCTATTACAAAAAAGTTTCTGCTGCTGCAAACGAGGTTTCCGACTTCATTATCACATACCACGATGAGCCTATCGTTTCCGCTTTCTGCTCGATGTCCTCGGGAAAGACCGAAAGTGCCGAAAATGCTTGGGGAAGTCCCGTGGACTACCTTATCTCCGTTGACAGCAGTTTCGATACCTCGGCTCCAAAATATCTCGAGGAAACCGCTTACTCCAAGGACGTGCTTCAGGCAAAGCTCAGCTCAGCTTTCCCAACCGCTAAGCTTGGCGACGACTTCACAAAGTGGCTTGAGGTCAAAAAAACCTCAGATGCAGGCACTGTCCTCGAGATGAGAGTCGGCGACATTACTGTTTCGGGTTCGGATATGCGTTCGGCTCTTGCACTTCGTTCTGCCGCTTTCGTCATAAAATTCACGCAATCCGAGGTCGTCTTCGACACCAAAGGCTACGGTCACGGCGTTGGTATGAGTCAGTACGGTGCAAATGCTATGGCATCTCAGGGAAGCTCCTGGCAGGACATCTTAAACCACTACTACAGCGGCTGTTCTATTGTTAACGGGTACCTCTGACAATAACAAAAAAGCCCTGCCTTATGTAAAGACAGGGCTTACGTTAAAGTGAGGCAAATGTTCTTACTTTCACTTCAATGGTTTTATTATGCAGACCTTTTGCTTTGTTTTTGCGACAGCGATATTCACCAATCGTACTTGCCGTTTATCGCCGTTTGCCGCAATTTTTCGGGAATTTCCCGATTAGTCCTGACCGTAGAGCTTTGTAAGTCTTGTAAGATAATCGTATCTGTCCTTAGCGTTCTCTACTGCTGTGTCAAAGAGCTTTTCTGCTCTCTCAGGGTTCTGACGTGCGAGTGAATTGTAACGAACCTCTCCCATGAGGAAGTTCTTGTATTCGTCTGTATTAGGAACCTTTGAATCAAGGCTGAATGGGTTCTTGCCCTCTTCCTTGAGTGTTGGGTTGAATCTGTAAAGGTGCCAGTAACCTGCGTCAACAGCCTTCTTTTCTTCTGTCTGTGCTGTTGCCATACCTGTCTTGATACCGTGGTTGATACATGGAGCGTATGCGATGATGATTGAAGGTCCGTCATAAGCCTCAGCCTCAGCGAATGCCTTGATGCACTGTGCCTGATTTGCGCCCATTGCAACGTGTGCAACGTAAACGTAGCCGTAGCTCATTGCTATACCTGCGAGGTCCTTCTTCTTGACAACCTTACCTGCTGCTGCAAACTGAGCGATTGCGCCTGTAGGTGTTGACTTTGAAGCCTGTCCGCCTGTATTTGAGTAAACCTCTGTATCGAATACGAGGATATTTACGTTCTTGCCTGAAGCGATAACGTGGTCGAGTCCGCCGAAGCCGATATCGTATGCCCAGCCGTCGCCGCCGAATATCCACTGTGACTTCTTGCGCAGATAATCCTTTTCAGCAAGAATTGCCTTTGCAGCGTCGCATCCGCAAGCCTCGAGAGCTGCAACGAGCTTCTCTGTAGCATGTGTGTTTGCGTTGCCGTCGTTATATGTATCTGTATATTCAGCGATTGCAGCCTTAACTTCTGCATTCTCTGTTGTTTCTCCGAGAGCCTTTACCTTTGAGAATGTTCTGTTTCTGAGTGTTTCAGTTGCAAGGAACATACCGTAACCGAACTCTGCGTTGTCCTCGAACAGTGAGTTGGACCATGCAGGACCCTGTCCCTTCTTATTGAAGGTATATGGAGTTGAAGGTGCGCTGCCGCCCCAGATTGATGAACAGCCTGTTGCGTTTGCAATGTACATTCTGTCGCCGAAGAGCTGTGTTACGAGCTTTGCGTAAGGAGTTTCACCGCATCCTGCACAAGCACCCGAGAATTCGAGCATTGGCTGTCTGAACTGTGAACCCTTTACTGTTGTTGCAGCAAACTTTGTTGCTATCTCAGGCTTTTCGCTGACTGTTGTACCGTAGTTGAATACAGCCTGCTGACTTGTCTGAGTTGCGAGTGGCTTAAGTGCGAGTGCCTTTGTCTTTGCAGGACATACATTTACGCACACGCCGCATCCTGTACAATCGAGTGTTGAAACTGTCATCATAAACTTGAGTCCGTTGAATGCAGGCTTGAAGTCAACGATTTTTGCATCAGCAGGAGCCTTAGCAGCCTCATCGGCAGTAAGTGCAACTGGTCTGATTACAGCGTGAGGACAAACATATGCACACTGGTTACACTGAATACAGTTTTCAGGAATCCACTCAGGAACGTCAACGGCGATGCCTCTCTTTTCGAAAGCAGCCGAGCCTTGTGGGAATGTACCGTCAGCCATATCTACGAATGTAGAAACTGGGAGTGCGTTACCTTCCTGTGCGTTGCAAGGTATCTGGATATTATTTACATAGTCGATGAGTGACTTGTTGTCGCCTGTTGCAGCAGACATACCCATCTGTGTATCAGCAGCGTCAGCCCATGAAGCAGGAACGTCGATTTTAACAACGTTCTGAGCGCCCTGGTCGATAGCGTCGTAGTTCATCTTGACAACATCGTCACCCTTCTTACCGAATGATGCGAGTGCCTTTTCCTTCATAAACTTGAGAGCGTCCTCGAACGGAATGATTTCTGCAAGCTTGAAGAATGCTGACTGGAGAACTGTTGAAGTTCTGTTGCCCAGACCGATTTTCTTTGCTATATCAACACCGTCGATGATGTAGAACTTAATGTTGTTCTTTGCAATGTATCTCTTTACCTGTCCCGGGAGGTGCTTACCAACTTCGTTTGCGTCCCACTGACAGTTGAGAAGGAATGTGCCGTTTGGCTTGATATCTGTTACTATGTTGTACTTGTCGATGTAGCTCTGGTTGTGACAAGCAACGAAGTCAGCCTTGTTTACAAGGTAAGTTGACTTGATTGGAGTCTTACCGAAACGAAGGTGAGAAATTGTTACACCGCCGGACTTCTTTGAGTCATATGCAAAGTAAGCCTGTGCATAGAGGTCTGTGTGGTCGCCGATGATTTTGATTGAGTTCTTGTTTGCACCAACTGTACCGTCAGAGCCGAGTCCCCAGAACTTGCAGGCCTTTGTGCCGGCAGGAGCTGTATCAGGGTTTTCTGAGCAGTCGAGTGAAAGGTTTGTTACGTCGTCGTTGATACCGATTGTGAATCTCTTCTTTGCGGTATTCTTGTATACAGCGATAATCTGGTCAGGAGTTGTGTCCTTTGAGCCGAGACCGTAACGGCCTGTAAATACAGGTGTATTGTTGAACTTTGAGTCCTTGAGAGCTGCGATTACGTCGAGGTAAAGTGGCTCGCCGATTGAACCCGGTTCCTTTGTTCTGTCAAGAACTGAGATTCTCTTTACGCTGTCAGGGATAGCTTCAACGAGCTTTTCGCCTACGAAAGGTCTGTAGAGACGAACCTTTACAAGACCGTACTTGCCGCCCTTAGCGTTAAGGAAGTCGATTGTTTCTTCGATTGTGTCGTTTACAGAACCCATTGCGATGATAACGTGTTCTGCATCAGGTGCGCCGTAGTAGTTGAACAGCTTGTAGTCTGTACCAATTTCAGCGTTTACCTTGTTCATGTAGTCTTCTACGACAGCAGGAAGCTCATCATAGTACTTATTGCAAGCTTCACGAGCCTGGAAGAAGATATCAGGGTTCTGAGCTGTACCGCGAAGTACTGGGTGCTCAGGGTTAAGAGCGTGGTCTCTGAAAGCCTTTACAGCGTCCATATCAACGAGCTTTGCGAGTGTTTCGTCGTCCCATGTTTCGATCTTCTGGATTTCGTGTGATGTACGGAAGCCGTCGAAGAAGTGGATAAACGGAACTCTGCCCTTAATTGTTGAAAGGTGAGCAACTGCGCCGAGGTCCATAACTTCCTGAGGGTTTGAAGAGCAAAGCATTGCGTAGCCTGTCTGACGGCAAGCGTAGATATCTGAGTGGTCGCCGAAGATATTGAGGGCGTGTGAAGATACGCAACGAGCTGAAACGTGGATTACGTTTGGTGTAAGTTCGCCTGCGATTTTGTACATATTAGGAATCATAAGGAGAAGTCCCTGAGAAGCTGTATATGTTGTTGTCAGAGCACCTGCTGACAGCGAGCCGTGAACTGTACCTGCTGCGCCTGCCTCAGACTGCATTTCTACAACAGTAACAGGGTCACCGAAGAGGTTTTTCTTGTTCTTAGCTGACCACTGGTCAGTAACCTCAGCCATAACTGAAGATGGTGTGATTGGGTAAATAGCGGCCAGATCTGTAAATGGGTATGATGCCCATGCAGCAGCGTTATTACCGTCCATGGTTCTTTTTGTTCTTGCCATTGGAATTTCCTCCTAAAAAATTATAATAGATTAGGGGTTATTGAGTCCGGATACGAAATTATCAGGAAACGGCGTACCGTCAAGCGGCATAATCACGACTTGTCCGAAACGCGGTAGAATTTACCGGAGCACATATAACTTCACCATTAATAATAACACAATCCTCGCCTTTTGTAAATACCTTTTTCAGATAATTTGTTGTTTTTTGATATTTTCTTCACAAATAAAGTGTATCTCTAAAAACTCATTTGATTAAGAAAAATCAGATAGGTGTGGCAGTTAAAATGAAACCTTCCGAAAGCGTTATGTCGCACTATGAGGGAGGTTGACGCAGTAGATGCCTTGCATCGCTGTTTTTTATCCAAAGAAGTTTTTAGAGATACCCTAAAGTTTTGTGCGTCACATAGGCTTTATATGCAATTGCTTACTACTTTTGGTAAACTAAATCCTTTTTAATTTTTGTGCATTTTGTATGCTTATACTCGAAACTAATTGTTAATTTTGCCATATTTGAATTGTTTTGAAAAAATTTTCTTTATTTCTCTTGACTCAGCCTTATTTCTGTGCTACAATATCTACAGTGTTAAATAATTTTGTAATTATTTGCACTCGTTTTGTTGTCTCCTTTCTTTTGTTCTACACATAATGATTTTATTTATATTCATTTTTAAGGCAGGATTTTATCCTGCCTTTTTTCTTTTCAAAATAGCTCTTTCTTTCGCCATTTCATTCTAAGTTTGCCTATAAGACAACGTACTAAAATCGGCTGTTTTCCTCTTGGAAAACAGCCGATTTTCTTGTTTGCAAAGTTTACTTTCTTTTCTTAGTCTGCTGATGAGTCGCCGGTTTCCTTTTCAACGTACCGTACGATATCTCCTACAGTTTTTATGTCATCTACAGCTTCGTCAGGTATCTGAATGTCAAACTCGTCTTCAATTGAAGTTATCAGATCAACTATGTCGAGTGAATCTGCACCGAGGTCGTCCTGAATATTAGCTTCCATAGTAACAGCATCAGCATCTGCATCGAGCTGTTCAACAATAAGACTCTGGATTTTATCAAAAACCATTAATAAAAAACCTCCATATTTTTTGTTTTTTTACCGCTCTCTGAAACCTTTTCAAGGCGGTATTTTTCAGTCAAATCGTGTTATTCTGTAAACTCACCGATTTTTCTAAATTTAGTATAACGTTCTTTCAGCAATTCGTCAATATCTTTTTGACATTTTCTTGCTATACAATCTTCCAAATATTCCTTTATATTTTCGGCTATTTTGTCTAAATCGTTATGTGCACCTCCGAGAGGCTCCTCGATTATCTTCTCGGCAACCTTTAGCTGTACGAGGTCTTCGGCTGTGATTTTCATAATTGTGCAGGCTTCTTTTTCCTTTTCGGCGTCTTTCCAGAGGATACTTGCGAAGCCCCTTGGCGAAACTACTGAATACAATGAATTTTCAAGCATTGCAAGCTCATCGCACACTCCGAGTGCAAGTGCGCCTCCGCTTCCTCCCTCTCCGAGGACTACCGACACTATTGGAGTTCTGAGTGTCATAAATTCGGCGATATTCTTTGCGATTGCCTCACCCTGTCCACGTTCCTCGGCGGCTATTCCGCAGAATGCACCGGGAGTATCTATAAAGCAGATTACAGGTCTGTGAAATTTTTCGGCTTCTTTTGCAAGTCTCAGTGCTTTTCTGTAGCCCTCCGGGTGTGGCATAGCGAAGTTGCACTTTTTATTTTCGTTGATATTTCTGCCTTTTACCTCACCGATTACTGTTACCGGCATATTTTTGAGTCTTGCGATTCCTCCGATTACAGCGGCATCGTCACCGAAAAGTCTGTCGCCGTGCATCTCGTAGAAATCCGTGAATATC
>JALCDN010000023.1 GCA_022641595.1 Ruminococcus sp.
TACAAAGCTCGCTTCTTCAAGAAAAGAAAGACTTTTGTACGGTTTATTTGTGCTTGAAGGACTAAGACTCGTTCAGGACGCTTTATGCGAAAAAATTAATGTGAAATATCTTATTTTTACCGCCGATGCTTATAAAAAATATGCCCAGGAATTTTCTCAGGCTGATTTGAATGATGCAACTACGCTTGTTATTTCAAATGAACTTGGGAACAAAATCGCTCAGACCGAAAAAACTCAGGGCGTTTTTGCAATCTGTCCGATACTTACCCATGATGAAACACCACTATCATCTGATGACAAATTAATTGTACTCCATAAACTGCAAGATCCAGGCAATGTAGGTATGATTATCAGGACTGCTGACGCTCTCGGTATCAATAGTATTATTATGTGTGGCTGCTGTGACCTTTACAGCCCTAAAGTCATACGAGCTACAATGGGTTCGGTTTTCAGAATGAATTTACGGATTATAAATGATGAGGACAAACTCTTTGAATTTCTTCATAGCTCTGATATCCGAACATACGCTTCCGTTATAGACTCCGATGCCGATAAAATTGGGGATATTTCTTTTAACAAAGGTGCTGCTGTCTTTATAGGCAATGAGGGAAACGGTCTTCCAGATGATATTGCAAACAAATGCGACAGCAAAATAACAATACCGATGAGCGGAAATATCAACTCACTTAATGCCGCTATGGCAGCAGGAATTATTATGTGGGAGCTTAAAGCGTAATTCAAATTTTTTCAGATAAAAATAACAGATTTAATTTACACAAATTTGAAATACCGTTTTATTTTATCTCGGATTTGGAGGCGGGCATATGTTCAGAACAAAATACTGGCTGTGGCTTAATATGGTATTCGGAACAGGAAATCAGCGCATCTGGCAACTGATGAGATTTTTCGATGACCCTGCTTACGCTTATAACGTCCTGAAATCAGGAGATATGCAGAATGTTCTCAGTGACAGGGAAAAATTAAATGTAAATGAAATTTCTACCGATAAATGCGATGAACTTTTAAACTGGTGCAGCTCAAAAGGATATGGCGTAATTTCTTACTCAAGTCCCGAATATCCACCGCTGCTAAGACATATATATAATCCGCCGTCTATACTTTATTATGATGGCAATATAAATTCATTGTCCCGTGGCAGAATACTTACAATAGTCGGTACAAGGCACGCTCAAAGTAAAAGTCTCGAAACAGAACACCGCCTTTGCAGAGAACTTGCACTTTCAGGAAACATAATCGCAAGCGGGTTTGCAGTCGGTGTGGATATTACTGCTCATAATGCCGCAATTTCCGCCGGACGCCCTACAATTGCAGTAATGGGTTGTGGCATTGACGTTAATTACCCAAAGGAGAATTTCGGATATCGTGAGAAAATTAAAAACGATGGCGTGTTTATCAGCGAGTTTCCACCCGGAACTTCTCCGATTCCGTCAAACTTTCCAAGACGTAACAGAATTTTGTCCGGAATTTCATCAGGAGTAGTAGTTATTGAGGCAGGTGTCAAAAGCGGTTCGCTTATTACAGCAGACCTTGCCCTGCAACAGGGACGTGAAGTATTCTGTTTGCCGCCGCTTGATATCTACAGCGAACATTTTGCAGGTAATGTAAGACTTCTGCGTGACGGTGCTTCACCGGTTTACGGTGCAGAGGATATACGGTCGTTCTATATGCAGTTTGACCTTGGCAGACTCGACTGCGATAAACACGCTCCGGAATACGTTATAAATGAAAACGATGAGCAGACTGTTTCTTCAGTGCCTATAAATGAAAATCCTATAATCAAGCATTCACTTGCCGATGCTGACGATGATAATGCTAAACTTGCTGATTTGGCAGATGATGACAGATTTTCTGAACTGACAGATGAACTCAGAAGTGTTGCTGAGCTCCTTCGAAATGGTCAGCTTCACGCCGATTTCATTTCCGAAAAACTGAATATGGACGCAGCAGAACTTATGGTTTGTCTTACAGAGCTTGAGCTTTGCGGAATTATAGAATCACTTCCCGGGAAAATGT
The DNA here is from genome assembly GCA_022641595.1 of Ruminococcus sp. Classification (GTDB taxonomy): domain Bacteria; phylum Bacillota; class Clostridia; order Oscillospirales; family Ruminococcaceae; genus Ruminococcus. Next base: position 2,035 of record JALCDN010000023.1, read on the forward strand.
ACAGAATTGCCCCTAAATTATAAAATCACAAATTAAAATAAATATTATTTCTCAGAAGATATTTTTAGAGATGACCTTTAAAACGATGACTGGAGAGTTGATCAGATGTCAGATTTAGTAATAGTAGAGTCGCCTGCAAAGGCTAAAACAATACAGAAATATCTCGGCCCCGGATATGAGGTAATAGCGTCAATGGGTCATATAAGGGATCTGCCAAAGTCAAAGCTCGGCGTCGATACCGAAAACGACTTCAAGCCGCAATATACCGATATGAAGGGCAAGGAAGACGTTATTAAGGAACTAAAAAAGTATGCAAAGAAATGCAGCAAAGTTTACCTCGCAACCGACCCCGATCGTGAGGGAGAGGCTATCTCATGGCATATCGCTCAGCTTCTGAATCTTAATATGGACGAGAATAACAGGGTAGCTTTCAACGAAATTACTAAAAGTGGTGTAAGCTCTGGTATGAGTACGCCACATAAAATAGATATCGACCTTGTAAACGCTCAGCAGGCAAGACGTATCCTCGACAGACTTGTCGGATATAAGCTAAGCCCCTTCCTTTGGAAAAAAGTAAAACGAGGTCTTTCGGCAGGCAGAGTACAGTCGGTTGCTGTGAGACTTGTTGTTGACAGAGAGAACGAAATAAGAAAATTTATACCTAAGGAATACTGGTCAATTGATGCAAAATTTTTAGCACCGTCTTCAAAAAAAATGTTTTCTGCATCACTTGTAACCGTTGATGGCAAAAAGCTCGAAATTCCAAATCAGGCAGAAGCAGACGGTCTGCTCGACAGACTCAGAAATGCCGAGTATACCGTAAAATCTGTAAGAAAACGTGTTACAAAAAAACAGCCCGCACCGCCTTTTATTACGTCAACTCTTCAGCAGGAGGCTTCAAGACGTATGGGCTTTTCCGCAAAACGTACGATGAAAGCTGCTCAGGAGCTTTACGAGGGCGTTGATATTCAGGGAATGGGTGCTGTTGGTCTGATTACCTATATGAGAACGGACAGCCTTAGAATTTCAGATGAAGCTAAAACTGCCGCAGCCCAGTATATTGAGTCGGTTTATGGCAAGGATTACCTTCCACCTGAACCAAGAGTATTCAAGTCACAAAAAAATGCTCAGGACGCCCACGAAGCGATAAGACCTTCTATGCCGGACATAACTCCTGAACGTGTAAAGGCAAGCTTGTCTTCAGACCAGTTCAAGCTGTATAAGCTCGTATGGGAAAGATTTATCGCAAGTCAGATGGCTAACGCTCTGCTTGATACGGTTTCAGTTGATATTGAGGCAGACGGCTGTATTATGAGAGCTTCAGGTTATTCCGTCAAATTCGACGGATTTACAGTCCTTTATGTTGAATCCACAGACTCCGAAGAGGAAAGCAAAAAAGTTCTTCCACCGCTTGAAGTAAATGATAGCGTAAAACTTAAATCAATCGACGGCAATCAGCATTTTACTCAGCCGCCTGCACGCTATACGGAAGCCACACTTATTAAGGCTCTTGAGGAAAATGGCATAGGAAGACCAAGTACCTACGCCCCGACAATTACTACAATTATTTCAAGACTTTATGTTGAACACGAGGGAAAACAACTGAAACCTACAAATCTCGGAGAAGTCACCACAGAGCTTATGAAAGAGCATTTCCAGAATATTGTCGATGCTAAATTTACTGCAAAAATGGAAAGCGATCTTGATGAGGTTGAACAGGGCGAAAAGGACTGGGTTAACGCATTAAAAGACTTCTATGGCGACTTTGAGGCTACTCTCTCCAAGGCGGAAGAAGCTATGGAGGGCAAACGTGTTAAAGTGCCTGATGAGGAAACAGATGTTGTCTGCGAACTCTGTGGACGCAATATGGTCATAAAATTCAGCAAATACGGAAAGTTCCTTGCTTGCCCGGGATTTCCGGAATGCAAGAATACAAAGAAAATCGTTCAGGAAACTGTCGGATTGTGTCCGCTGTGCGGAAAGAAAATAATTCAGAAAAAATCCAAAAAAGGTCGTAGTTTCTACGGCTGCGAGGGGTATCCGGACTGCAATTTTATGACGTGGAATCTTCCGGTAGAGGAAAAATGTCCGAACTGTGGAAGCACTCTTTTCCAGAAGGGCGGAAAATCCGGCAGACTTATTTGTGAGAAACCTGACTGCGGTTATGTAAAGGAGCTTAAATAATGACGGATATAACGGTTAAAGTCATCGGTGCAGGTCTTGCAGGGTGTGAGGCTGCGTGGCAGCTTGCAACTGCAGGAATAAAAGTTGAACTTTATGAAATGAAACCGCAGAAATATACGCCCGCACACCACTACAGCGGATTTGCTGAGCTTGTTTGCTCAAATTCACTCAAAGCATCAAGAATAGAATCGGCGGCAGGTCTTCTGAAAGCCGAAATGGAAAAACTTGGCTCACTTACAGTTCCGTGTGCAAAACTGAATGCGGTTGACGCAGGCGGTGCTTTGGCTGTTGACAGAGAAAAATTTTCTGACGCCGTAACCGAAAAAATAAGAAATAATCCGCTTATAACCGTTTTGAATAAGGAAATCAACGAAATTCCGGACGGTGCTGCGATAATCGCAACAGGTCCGCTTACGTCCGATAAGCTTGCACAGAATATAAGTTCAAGATTCGGCAGCAGTCTGAGCTTTTTTGACGCAGCTGCTCCTATTGTAACGTTCGACAGCCTTGACAGTAAACTCGTTTTCTTTGCCTCACGCTATGACAGAGGAGATGCCGATTACATCAATTGTCCGATGAATAAGGAAGAGTATTTGTCATTTTATAATGAACTTATAACTGCTGAAAGTGCTGAGCTTAAAGAGTTCGACAAGGAAAATTTTCGTGTATACGAGGGCTGTATGCCAATTGAGGTGCTTGCCGGAAGAGGCGAGGATACAATGAGATTCGGTCCGCTGAAACCTGTCGGACTTACAGACCCAAGAACAGGAAAACGTCCATACGCTGTTGTACAACTGAGAAAAGAAAACTGTGCGGGAAGTATGTACAATCTCGTAGGGTTTCAGACAAATCTTAAATTCGGCGAGCAGAAACGTGTTTTTTCTATGATAACAGGTCTTCAGAATGCCGAATTTGTACGATATGGAGTTATGCACAGAAATACATTTCTGAACAGCCCCAAACTGCTTGATTACACGTTCGCTTTGCGTGAAAATCCTATGCTTTGCTTTGCAGGACAGATGACTGGCGTTGAGGGCTATATGGAGTCGGCTGCAAGCGGAATTATCGCAGGAAAAAATCTCGCAAGACGTCTTTCAGGAAAAAATAATCTGAAACTGCCAATTGATACTATGACAGGTGCATTATGTGCCTACATCAGTGACCCGTTTAACAGCGAAAATTTTCAGCCAATGGGTGCAAATATGGGAATACTCCCTGACATAGGACTCAGAATCAAAGATAAGAAAATAAAATACGGTGCTTATGCACAGAGAGCTATGGCTTCTCTCGAAAATGAATTGAAGAGGCTTGAAGATGAAGATAATTGTTGACGCATTCGGAGGCGACAATGCTCCGTTGGAAGTTCTTAAAGGCTGCCGTATGGCGGTGGACCGACTTGACGTTGATATCATACTTACAGGCGACAATGAAAAAATTACTGACTGTGCAAGGCAAAATAATGTAAACCTTGACAGAATGAAAATTGTCCATACGTCGGAAGTATTTGATATTCACGAGGAACCTTCAAAAATAATCAAAACAGGTAAAAATACTTCTATGGCTCTCGGACTTAAACTGCTGCATGACGGCGAGGGAGATGCCTTTCTTTCCGCAGGCAGTACAGGAGGTCTTGTTGTAGGAGCTACTATGATTGCAAAACGCATCAAGGGAATAAAAAGAGTCGCACTTGCACCTATAATGCCTGCCGATAAAGGCAGCTTCATTCTGCTTGACGCAGGTGCGAATACAGACTGTCGTCCCGAAATGCTGGTGCAGTTTGCAATTATGGGAAGCGCATATATGGAAAAGGTTATGGGAATACAAAAGCCTAAGGTCGCACTGGTAAATATTGGTGCAGAGGAAACCAAGGGCAGAGAACTCGAAATTGAGGCGTTCGGAAAGCTCAGGGAATGCGGCGTCAATTTTACGGGCAACATAGAAGCAAGAGATATACCAAATGGCGACGCTCAGGTAATAATTACCGACGGCTATACAGGAAACGTCCTGCTGAAACTTTATGAGGGTATGGGAAAATTTTTCAGCAGAAAACTTAAAGGAATGTTTTCAGGCTTTGTCGGAAAACTTTCGGCTGCTCTTATTATCGGCAAAATAAAGGACTTCAAAAAACAAATGGACTACAAAGAAGTTGGCGGTGCAGTGCTTCTCGGAGTGAGCAGACCTGTTATAAAGGCTCATGGAAGTTCAGACGCAAATGCTTTCTTTAATGCAGTAAGACAGGCAAAAAAATGCGTTGACGGCAGAGTTGTCGAAGAAATAACTGCCGCTGTCAGCTCAGATTCCGGAAGGGAGACGACTCCGAATAATGGAGAATCTTGAAAAATTTGAAAAGAATATAGGCTATACATTCAAAAACAAAGACTACTTAGTTGAGGCTCTTTCACACTCATCGTATGCAAACGAAAAGAAAAAATCAAGAACAAGCAATGAACGTCTTGAATTTCTCGGAGATAGTGTTCTTTCGATAGTTGTTTCAAAATATCTTTTTGAACACCTTACTAATGTTGCAGAGGGAGAGCTTACAAAGCTCAGAGCTTCACTTGTATGTGAAAAGTCACTTCATATTTTCGCAATGCAGATTCACCTTGGCGACTTCATTATGCTCGGAAAAGGCGAGGAAATTACAGGAGGACGTGAACGTCCGTCAATTCTTGCCGACGCTTTTGAAGCCGTTATCGCCGCTATTTTTCTTGACGGCGGTTTTGAACCGGTTACAAAATATATTCTCGGTTTTATGCCGGATGATATTCAACATCAGAAAAAATCAGCATTCAGCGACTTTAAAACAATTTTGCAGGAAGTCGTTCAGAAAAATCCTGAAGAAAAGGTTGAATATGTTCTTGCCGGTGAGGAAGGTCCTGACCATAATAAAAGCTTCATTGTCGAGGTTTTCCTCAATTCAAATGTCATAGGCAAGGGCAAGGGCAGGAGTAAAAAAGAAGCCGAACAGATGGCGGCAAAAGAAGCATTGGAGCTTATGGGATATGAGCCACAGTAACGTTTCAATTTTTATTCCTCATATTGGATGCCCGAATATGTGCAGCTTCTGTAATCAGCGTATCATAAGCGGAACGCAAACTGCACCAACAGGCGAAGACGTCAGGCAAATATGCTCTCAGGCATTCAATGAGATAAAGGATAAGAAAAATGCCGAAATTGCTTTCTTCGGCGGAAGTTTTACAGCTATTGAAAATGACTATATGATGTTGCTTCTGGAATCGGTACAGGAATTTCTTGGTGAAGATGGCTTCGGTGGAATAAGAATCTCAACCCGTCCGGATTGTATAGATGACAAAATCTTAACTTTGCTTAAAAAGTATAAAGTGACGTCAATCGAACTCGGCGCACAAAGTATGCAGGACGATGTTCTTGAAGCAAATAATCGTGGACACAAAAGCTGCGATGTCGTAAATGCATCGAATCTTATCAGAAACTATGGTTTTGAACTCGGTCTGCAAATGATGGTCGGTCTTTATAAAAGTTCTTTGCAGGACGAATATGATACAATGAGAAAAATTATCAGGATTCACCCTGATACCGTGCGAATTTATCCGGTTGTCGTGCTTGCAGGAACAGAGCTTGCAAGGTTCTTTGAGAGTGGTGAATATGTTCCCGAGCCGTTTGATACGATAGTCGGAATTTGTGCCGATATGCTGTCTGAATTTGAAAATAACGGCATCAGCGTCATAAAATGTGGGCTTCATGCTTCGGAAGGCGTGGAGGGAGATATGGTTGCAGGCTACTATCACCCCGCTTTCAGAGAGCTTTGCGAAAGCCGTATTTATCGCAGTTTAACCGAGCAGCTTATAATTCAGCATAAAGGTACGGACTATGTCGGAAAGATTTGCTTTGCAGTCAATCCGTCTTGCATTAGCAAGGCACTTGGTCACAAAAAGTCAAATTATGATTATTTTAAATCGCACGGAATTGAAATAAAAGTCGTAGCAGATGAAAAAGTCCTGAAGTATAAATGTGAACTAAGGAGGTAAGATATGTATTTAAAATCACTTGAAATACAAGGCTTCAAGTCTTTTCCTGATAAAATAAGTCTTACCTTCGATAAGGGACTTACAGCGGTTGTAGGCCCTAACGGCAGCGGAAAAAGTAACATCGGAGACTCTGTAAGATGGGTTCTCGGTGAACAGTCTACCAAAACTCTCAGAGGAAATAAAATGGAGGACGTTATTTTTTCCGGTACCGTTGCAAGAAAACCTATGGGCTTTGCCGCAGTAACACTCAATATCGACAACAGCGACAAAACTCTTGCCGATTACGAAAATGAAGTCTCTGTAACAAGAAAGCTTTACAGAAGCGGCGAAAGCGAATACCTTATAAATGGCAAGCAGATGCGTCTTAAAGACATAAATGAGCTTTTTATGGATACCGGTTTGGGCAGGGACGGCTACTCAATTATAGGACAGGGTCGTATTGCTGAAATAGTCGGTGCAAAAAGTACCGAAAGACGTGATATCTTCGAGGAAGCAGCAGGAATTGCCAAATTCAGGTACAGAAAAAATGAGGCAGAAAAAAAATTAAGCTCCGCTCAGGAAAATATTATAAGACTCAGTGACATTATTGCAGAACTTGAAAGCCGTGTCGAACCACTTAAAGTTCAGGCTCAGAAAGCAGAGAAATTTATAAAGTTTTCTGACGAAAAAAAGAAACTCGAAATTTCTGTTTGGGTAAACCGACTGAATGAGTTGAAGCTGAAACTCGATGAATTCGATGAGAAAATTCTTGTAACGAAAACTGAATATGAGAATGTCGAAAACGATATAGCCCGTGAAGAAGAAAAAATACAGCAGGGTTACAGAAAAATGCAGGAAAGTACTGTAAAAGCAGATGAGCTTAGACAGAAAATTCTTGAACAGGAACAGCGTTCCTCAGATTTGAAATCAGATATGGCTGTTTATGCAAATGATATAAAACACTGTGAGAATGCTATTTCATCTACAAAGGAAAAAATTGCAGATTCAGAAAAAGCTAAGACAAAACTGTACGGTGATATAAAAAATGCCGAAGCAAAGCTCGATATGCTTGGCGAAAGAAAGATAAAACTTTCTGCTGAAATGAAATCAGCTTCCGAACTTCTCGAAAGTCTCGAAAATGATGTAGCACAGGCTGGAGAAAATTACGATAAAGCAGGAAATGAGATAAATTCACTCTATATCAGACAAAGTGAACTTAAATTTAAAATCGAATCAGCCGAAAGAATACTGAATGAATCAAATCTTAAAATATCAGATTACGATGCTCAGGAAAAACAATTGTCAGACGCTTACGAGGAATGTGCAAAAAATGCCGAAAAAGCTGAAGAAAGTCTGAAAAAAGCTAACGACAGAACAGATGAACTGAAAAATAAACTTTCCGGTTACGCAAAACTTTATAAATCAAAAGCCGAAAGCTTTGAAAATACTAAGGTTGAATTTGAAAAGCTTCTATTTGATCTCAAGGAAAAACAACAAAAACGTAAACTCCTTTGCGACCTTGAGAACAGTATGGAAGGCTTTGCAGGCAGTGTAAAGGCAGTTCTGAAAGCCGCACGTCAGGGAAGATTAAATGGTGTTTCCGGCACCGTTGCCCAGAGCATAAGCGTTGAACCTGAATACGCTGCTGCAATAGAAGTTGCACTTGGCGGTGCTATGCAGAATGTTATTGTTGATAATGAGGACATAGCAAAGCGGTGTATACGTTTTCTTAAAGACGAACGGTGCGGACGTGCAACATTTTTGCCGATAACATCTGTAAAAGGCTATGAAATCAGAGAAAATGGTCTTGAATCGCAGGACGGATTTATAAACCTTGCAAGTCGCCTTGTAAAGTCAGATTCACGTTTTTCAGGCATTATAATGTCGCTTCTCGGACGAACAGCCGTTGCGGAGGATATTGATTCCGCTACGCTGATTGCAAAGAGATATGGATACAAATTCAGAATAGTTACGCTTGATGGTCAGATTATAAACGCAGGAGGTTCATTTACCGGCGGTTCTATGCAGAAGTCGGCAGGCGTTATCACAAGAAAATATGAGATTGAGAAACTCGACAGCAGTATTACAGAACTTTCGGCACAGCGTGACAAACTCCGTGACAATGCCGAAAAACTCAGAAGCGAAGCAGAAAAACTCAGACTTGAAACCGATGCCGCAAAATCCGAAATCAGTGAAAACGAAACATTGAAGATAAAACTCGGTGCGGAAATAAACGGTATAAAGTCACTTAAAGTACAGCGTGAAATGCAACTCGATTCGTTCCGAAGCAACAAAAATGAGAATGACAAAAAAGCTGATGAAGCTAAGGAAAAACTTGAAAGTTCGGGAAAACTCCTTAATGACGTCAACGAAAAAATCAAATTGGCAGAATCTGAACTCGCACAAGGTCAGGAAAGAAAAAATCGCCTTAAACTCCAGCGTGAACAGCATTCGCTCAGAATATCAGAGCTGAAAATCAAGGAAATGGAGCTTTCAAAAGACTGTGAGACTCAGGAACGTGAAATTGCTTCACTTAAACAATCAATAGAAGATCTTAGCGGTAACTTCGGAAAGCTGTATGAAGAAATCGAAAGTCAGAAAGCTATTATCGAGGATAAAAACAAGCTCATTGATGAACGCAGAAAACAGCTTGAAAATATGGGCGACAATGCCTCTGAATATCGTCGTCAGATACAAACTTTTCAGAATATTCATAATGAACAGAGCAGGCTTGTAAAAGAGGTTCAGCTCGGACTAAAAGCAATAAATGACTCTAAGGAAAAGCTTTCCGTTGAACTTATGCGGCTTGACGAGAAAAAAAGCACTTCACAGCGTGATAGTGACACAATCGTAAAACAACTTCTCGAAAGCTATGAACTTACACGCTCCGAAGCTGTTGCAATCGCTGAAAAGCTCGATGATGTTTTTACTGCACAGCATCAGCTTGCTGAAATCAAAAATAAAATCAGAGCTTTGGGTAACGTAAATGTTGAGGCAATAGAGGAATATAAAGAGGTTTCAGAGCGTTACGAATTTATGTCAGCACAAATTGCCGATGTAAGAAAGTCTAAAGCTGAGCTTGAAAAAATAATTCTCGACCTTACAGATGAAATGTGCAGAATTTTCAGCGAAAGCTTTAAAATCATAAATTCAAACTTTAAATCTATCTTTGTTGAGCTTTTTGGCGGAGGTTCTGCCGAGCTTGTTCTTAGCGACCCGGAAAATGTTCTCGAATCAGGAATAGAAATAAGTGTTGCACCTCCAGGAAAGGTAATTAAAAATCTTATTTCACTTTCAGGTGGCGAACAGTCGTTTGTTGCAATAGCTATATATTTTGCAATACTTAAACTTAAACCTGCACCATTTTGCATTCTCGATGAAATAGATGCGGCACTCGATGAGGTAAATGTCCGCAAATATGCTCAGTATCTGAAACGATTTACAAATACAACCCAATTTGTTCTTGTAACTCACAGAAGAAGTGCTATGGAAGAAGCAAATGTGCTTTACGGTGTAACTATGCAGGAGGACGGCATTTCAAAGCTTCTGAAAATGGAACAGGTCGATTTTAGTGATACTGATGAATAACGTTTATAGCATACTATATATGATACGACAAAATGTATTTTGATTACAGTGAGGAGCGTAATAGATTATGAGTTTTTTTTCTAAAATAAAAGAAGGTCTGAAAAAAACAAAAGACTCCATGATAGGAAAAATGCAAAGAGTAGTAAACTCATTCACGAAAATTGATGAGGAGCTTTTTGAACAGCTCGAGGAAACAATGATAATGAGTGATATCGGCGTTGAAACTTCCTGCGAAATATGTGATAGACTCCGCAAAAAGATAAAAGAACAAGGAGTTACCGATCCTGCACTTATTATGGGACTTATTCAGGAAATAATCGCTGATATGATGGGCGATGATATCGGTCTTGATATGTCAACAAAGCCGTCGATAATTATGGTTATCGGTGTAAATGGTGCAGGTAAGACAACTACTATCGGAAAGCTTTGCCATCAGCTTAAAAGTCAAGGCAAAAAGGTTATTGTTGCTGCTGCTGATACATTCAGAGCTGCTGCTATCGAACAGCTTGAGGTCTGGACAGAACGTGCAGGAGTTGACATTGTAAAGCACGCCGAAGGCTCAGACCCGGGTGCGGTTGTTTTCGATGCAATTTCAGCTGCAAAAGCACGAAACTGCGACGTTCTTATAATAGATACAGCTGGACGTCTTCATAACAAAAAGAACCTTATGGACGAACTTGCAAAAATCAACAGAATTATGGAATCTCAGGCAGAAGGCTGTGCAAAGGAAGTACTTCTTGTTCTTGATGCAACAACAGGTCAGAATGCTGTAAATCAAGCACGACTTTTTAAGGAAACTGCTGAAATAACGGGTATTGTTCTTACAAAGCTTGACGGTACAGCCAAGGGCGGTATTGTAATTCCAATTAAGAATGAACTCGATATTCCTGTAAAGTTAGTTGGAGTTGGCGAAAAAATAGACGATTTACAGCCGTTTGATAGTCATAGCTTCGTTACCGCACTTTTTGAACGTACGGACAACGACAGCTCTGTTGAAACTGTGGAGGAAAATGATGCTCAATAAGCTTGTGATGGCAACCAATAATCAGAACAAACTTTTTGAGGTAAGACAAATTCTGAGTCCACTTGGAATAGATGTGCTTTCTCAGAAAGAAGCAGGAGTCTCGGTAAATCCTGATGAAAATGGCTCAACTTTTGAGGAAAATTCAAAAATAAAGGCAATGGCTGTGTATAGTGAGGTACATATGCCTGTTATTGCTGACGACAGCGGAATATGCGTCGATTTTCTCGGAGGTGCTCCGGGGATATACTCGGCACGCTATGCTCCAAAAGGCTGTGAGTGCGAAAAGCTTCTTGCAGACCTTGATGGCGTTGAGTACGAAAAAAGAACTGCACATTTCGTATGCGTTATAACATTTGTTGATACTGACGGAAATCCTTATTCTCTGCGAGGTGAATGCAGCGGACATATAGGCTTTGAAAAATGCGGTGCAAACGGATTCGGATATGACCCGATATTTATGTACGGCGACAGCTCATTTGCGGAAATTTCATCGGACGAAAAAAACAAGGTAAGCCACAGAGCAAAGGCTCTTAAAAGCTTATATGACTTATTAAACGAAAGGTATTGTGATTAAATGCTTACAAGTAAACAAAGAGCTGCCCTCAGAGGCATTGCAAGTACAACAGAAACAATTTTCCAGGTAGGTAAAGGCGGAATTGCTGATGCTCTTGTCCAGCAGACTGCTGACGCATTGAGAAAAAGAGAACTTATAAAACTCAGAGTCCTCGATAATTCAGGCTATACTGCTCGTGAAGCTGCTGAGGAGCTTGCAGAAAAAACAGATTCAGAAGTTGTTCAGGTTATAGGAAGTCGTTTTGTCCTGTTCAAACGTAATCCAAAAGAACCTGTCATCGATATTAAACTTTAATAGGAGTCCGGCTTGAAAATCGGTATCTTCGGAGGAAGCTTCAATCCAATACATAACGGTCATATATACCTTGCAAAAACCGTTATGTCAGAGCTGAAGCTCGATAAGGTCATATTTGTACCATCACGGATTCCGCCTCATAAATCCGGAAAAGAATATATTTCCGGAAAAGACAGACTCGAAATGGTTCGCCTTGCAATCAGAAATAATCCGTGCTTTGAAGTAAGCGATTATGAACTTTCCAATGACAGGACAGGCTATTCAATTTATACAGTCGTACATTTCAGAAAACTTTATCCCAATGACTTGCTATACCTTATGATAGGCAGCGATATGCTTCTTTCTTTCGACACTTGGTTTGAATTTGAAAAAATTATGCAAAATGTAACTGTAGCCGCAGTTTCACGCTGCAAAGGAGATAATTTGTTACTTATTAAAAAAGCCGATGAACTTTCAAAATATGGAAAAGTAATCGTTTGTAATGCAGATGCATACCCCGTTTCGTCAACAGAAATCAGAAAAAAAATCAGAAAAAAAGAAAATTGGTCTTGCTATTTGGACGGGAGTGTAGTACAATATATAAGATTAGGGAGTTTTTATGACGAATAATTCAGTATGTACACTGCCATATTGCTGAAGGATTCGACTGTGTGCTTTTGTTTGTAAAGGTCATCTTCAAAAATTTTGTTCCATAGAGAGTTTTAGAAGTGACTAAGAGTTAATAATTTACCTGGAGGCGAGCTTTTGTACAATATAGATGAAAAAAAAGCTTATTTGAAGGAAAAATTGTCAAAAAAACGGTTTATTCATAGCCTTAATGTTGCCGATGAAAGTCGGATACTTGCCGAAATGTACGGCGAAGACTGCGATAAAGCGTATTTTGCAGGACTTTTACATGATATTTGTAAGGAGGATCCACCAGAAGTTCAACTAAAACTTACGATGGAAAGTGCTCTTTCGGTTACTAAGGAAGAACTTGAATCACGTCCGCTTTGGCACGGAATCGCAGGCGCATATTTTATCCAGAATGAATTTAATATACATGATATTGACATAATAAACTCTATAAGATTTCATACTGTAGGACGAGCCGGTATGTCAAGACTTGAGGAAATTATCTATATTGCAGATCTTATTTCAGCTGACAGGGATTATAAGGACGTTTATAAGATGAGAAAACTTGCTGTTACACATCTTAATCAGGCAATGTCCGAGGGACTTAAGTATTCTATGGAATCCGTAATCAAAAAGAACGGTCTGATTCCATCTTATACTGTTGAGGGGTATAATTTTTACACTCGCTTGAATAAACTTGAAAACAGTGATTCCTGCGATAAGGAAAGAGGTTAATATGGATAGCAATAACAGGAATGAATTAAATAACAATCGGAATAATGCTACGATTCGTAAACTTAAAAAAGTTAATCGGACAATTCCACAGGACAAAGTTCAACCTACAAAACCAGATACTGTGCATATCCAGCAGAATAATCCGCAGCAGCAGTGCCATCAGAATGCCGCAGTGCAGCCGGTACAGTCACACCTTAAAAAAGCTTATGTTGGTAAGCATGAAGCTGAGCCTTCCGCAAAAACTCAGTATGTTCCCAAACACGCTGCCGAAAATCAAAATCAAATTCCAAACCACGATTTGCATGATGCTGAGTATGAAGAATTTGACAGCAAGTATGACCAAAATTCTTTGCTGACACAAGCAGTAAAGCCTGTAAATCAAAAAAAACCACGTTCATATAAGGATTTACTTGTTAAAATCAGTTCTGTTACACTAAGCTTTGTCCTGATAGCTCTATTGGTGTTTAATATGCCTATCATTGCCTATACAAACAATAAAAACGGTGCAAATACCGTTGAAAATGTTTCAATTCTCACTTTCCTTAAAAAATGGCAGCCACTCGTAAATATTGAGGGCAACCTCTCTTCTGTTTCAGTAGCTGATGTGAATCACGATGTTGTTCACGATAAATTCGATGACGGTCTTAATCTTCCTCAGATTGTTGAAGGTCAATATACCGTGCTTTTCCTTGGATTTGACGAGAGTGGTCTTAATGACGATGTAAACTGGATATTCCAGTTCGATATAGCAAAAGGTTCTCTTAACGTTTTACAGATTCCTCGTGATACCTGTATGCCTGACTACGCAGGTTCTACCGGTAAATTCAACAGCATATACAGTGGCGGAGACAGCACTGTAAGCCCTATTCAGCGTGTTGTCAACGCTGTTCAGGATAACTTTGGCATACCAATAGATTCGTATGTCACTACAAATTGCTACAACATTGTTGATATTGTTAACCTTATCGGCGGAATTCCGATTACCCTCGATGAACAAATGATGTACGAAGCTGATAAAATTATACCTGCCGGAAAAAGTGTTCTTACAGGTCAGCAGGCAGAATGGTTCCTGCGTTACAGAAGAACTTTCAAGGGTGAGGGCGATATCGGCAGAGTTAAAAATCAGCGTAAATTTCTCGCAGCAGCAATGTCCAAAATGTTGAATATTGTTGAAGAAGATGGCGAAGCAAAGTTCTATGGCTATCTAAAACAGATATATGACAAACAATATGCTTTGACTGATATGAGCCTCGAAGACATAAGTATGCTTGCAGACCTTGCAAGCACTCTGAAAATGGATAATGTACAGGTTCATCTGCTTCCTGGTGAGGGTGCATGGTACTATCCGGAAAATAGTGAAGCTCAGTCAGTATGGTCAATACACAAGCAGGCAGCAATTGACCTGATTAACCAGTATTTCCGCCCATATCAGATTCCGTTGACAGACAGCACAAGTGCTATGACAGAGCTTGTTACGGATTACCTTAATACATCAAATGACAGTGCTTCAGATAACCTTGATGACATCTATAACGGAAACCAGAAAGCAAAAATGATTGACGACTACGAAGGGTAGTATTTTATACTACTCAGTTGAAAGGATTTGAATTATGACTCAGCAGGAAATGATAGAAAAAATCGTTAAGACACTCGATGCAAAAAAAGCAGAGAATATAAGAGCAATAGGCGTAAAAGACCTTACAATTCTCGCAGATTGCTTTATTATCGCAAACGGCTCAAGTACCACACAGACAAGAACACTTGCAGATGAAGTTGAATTTCAGCTTTCTCAGCTCGGTGCTGAACCGAAAAGACGTGAAAGTGACAGTGGAAATACATGGATAATCCTCGATTATTCCGATGTAATCGTTCACATTTTCTATAAGGAAACAAGAAACTTCTACCAGCTCGAAAAGCTTTGGGCTGACGGTGAACAGCTTGACATCAGCGGCTATCTTGATTAAGGAGTGCATAATATGAATACGAATAATGAAAGAGGACGGGCATATGTGATTTGCATAGGCATCTATTTTATCGCAAAAGCAGTGCTGAATAAAATAATAGGCGGCGGAACCGGCGACATAGTATATGCAACCTTCGAACTTATAGCTCTCTTTACGGGTCTGCAATTCATAAATTATGTCATTGCAGGTCTTACAGCATTCATTGTTCTGTATTATTTAAAGGGGAATATTGCAAACGCATCTCAGAACTTTATATACCTTGCCGAGGGCGGAATTGACATTGCCGTGGCAGTTATACTTGTTGTGAACAGCAATATCCGACAGCACTTCACAAATAAATGGAGTGCAATTATTAAGAAATAAAAGTTTTCAATATGCAAATACAATGCATTTCTGTATGCTTACAGACTATTGACAATCTTTGCAAGATTAATATAAAGGAATGATTTACTAATGAGCAGATATGATTACACTGCTATAGAAAACAAATGGCAGAAGTACTGGGAAGACAACCACACTTTCCGTGCAGGAACAGA
The DNA here is from genome assembly GCA_022641595.1 of Ruminococcus sp. Classification (GTDB taxonomy): domain Bacteria; phylum Bacillota; class Clostridia; order Oscillospirales; family Ruminococcaceae; genus Ruminococcus. The sequence continues at coordinate 17,535 of JALCDN010000023.1, forward strand.
TTATTCAAAGCCAAAGTTTTATGCACTTGTAGAGTTTCCGTATCCGTCAGGACAAGGGCTGCATATAGGTCACCCACGTCCGTATACTGCTATGGATATCGTTTCAAGAAAGCGCAGACTTGAAGGCTATAATGTTCTTTTCCCTATGGGCTGGGACGCTTTTGGTTTGCCAACTGAAAATTTTGCAATAAAAAATAAAATTCATCCAGCTATTGTCACAAAAAATAACGTTGCAAGATTTAAAAAACAGCTCAGTTCTCTTGGCTTGTCATTTGACTGGGAAAGAGAAATCAATACAACAGACCCGGAGTACTTTAAATGGACTCAGTGGATTTTCCTTCAGATGTTCAAAAAAGGTCTTGCATATAAAAAGGAAATGGCTGTAAACTGGTGTACTTCATGCAAAGTTGTACTTGCAAATGAGGAAGTTGTCGGCGGAGTTTGTGAACGCTGCGGCGGTGAAGTAATCCGTAAGGTAAAGTCACAGTGGATGCTCAAAATAACAGAATATGCACAGAGACTTCTTGATGACATTGCCGATGTAAATTACCTCGAAAAAATTAAGTCTACTCAGACAAACTGGATAGGTCGCTCAACAGGTGCCGAGGTAGATTTTACAACTACTACCGGCGATAAGCTCACAGTTTATACCACTCGTCCGGATACACTTTTCGGTGCAACCTATATGGTAATTTCACCTGAACATCCTGATATAGAAAAATGGAGTGACAAGCTTCAGAATATGCAGGAAATCCGTGACTATCAGTCTGTTGCCGCAAGAAAATCAGACTTCGACCGTACAGAAATGAATAAGGACAAAACGGGCGTTGAGCTTAAAGGTGTCCGTGCAATAAATCCTGTAAACGGCAGGGAAATTCCGATATTTATTTCTGACTATGTACTTATGAGCTATGGTACAGGAGCAATTATGGCTGTTCCTGCACACGATACAAGAGACTACGAATTTGCAAAGGTATTTAATCTGCCTATAATTGAAGTCGTAAAGGGCGGCGATATCGAAAAGGAAGCATTTACGGACTGTGCTACAGGTATTATGGTAAACAGCGGTTTTCTTGACGGACTTTCGGTTGAGGAAGCTAAGGTGAAAATCAAGGAATGGCTTGAACAGACAGGCAAGGGCAAAACTAAGGTGAATTTCAAGCTTCGTGACTGGGTATTCTCACGTCAGAGATACTGGGGTGAACCAATTCCTATTGTGCACTGCGATAAATGTGGCTACGTTGCACTTCCAGAAAGTGAACTTCCTCTGAAGCTGCCTGAAGTTGAGAGCTATATGCCTACGGATAACGGCGAAAGTCCTCTTTCTACGCTTGACAGCTTTATAAATACAACTTGCCCTCATTGCGGAGGTCCTGCTAAGCGTGAGACAGATACTATGCCTCAGTGGGCAGGCTCATCATGGTACTTCCTAAGATACTGTGACCCGAAAAACAAAGAGTGTCTTGCTTCAAAAGAGGCTCTTGACTACTGGATGCCTGTTGACTGGTATAACGGCGGTATGGAGCATACAACACTTCATCTGCTTTATTCACGTTTCTGGCATAAGTTCCTTTATGATATCGGCGTTGTAAATCTCAAGGAACCTTACATGAGAAGAACTTCACATGGTATGATTCTCGGTGAGGACGGTCAGAAAATGTCCAAATCAAGGGGAAATGTCATTAACCCTGATGACGTTGTAAGGGATTATGGTGCAGATACACTAAGACTTTACGAGATGTTTATCGGCGATTTCGAGAAAACAGCACCATGGAGTCCATCAAGCATAAAGGGCTGCAAAAGATTCCTTGAGAGAGTCTGGGGACTTCAGGAAATTCTTACAGACGGTGAAGACTACCGTGATGAACTCAAAGCAAGTTTCCACAAGACTATCAAAAAGGTTTCAGAAGACATCGAAACACTTAAATTCAATACAGCAATCGCTGCAATGATGTCGCTACTGAACGAAATCTATAACACCGGCAGTATCAATAAGGCTGAGCTGAAAGCTTTCTGTATTATGCTCAATCCTTTTGCACCACATATAACCGAGGAAATATATCAGTCACAGTTTGGTGAGATACTTAACAAACAGCCTTGGGTAAAATTCAACGAGGAGCTTTGCAAGGAAGATAAAATCGAAATTGTCATTCAGGTAAACGGTAAGCTTAAAGCTAAGCTTATGGTAAATGCCGACGCCGACAAGGACTCAGTTCTTGAAATTGCCGCTCAAGAAGAAAAAGTCAAGGAAGCCCTCAACGGAAAAAATGTTCTCAAGCAAATTTATGTACAAAATAAGCTTGTGAATTTTGTAGTAAAATAACAAAAATATAATTTTTCAAAATTCGACTTGACATAATAATTTAAATGTGGTAAAATAAAAATATAATTCGATGCTGTCATAATGATTTCAATTTGATAGCAAGAGGTCTGGCTGACTTTTATCCTTTCGGATATTAGTATAGATGCCGTTAAGTTTTACTTTTTCGGCAACCTCTATGGCAAAGGGAGGGAATAACAAGTGGCAGAAGTTCGTGTCGGTAAAAACGAATCTTTAGATACAGCTCTTAAGAGATTTAAGAGATCATGTGCAAAAGATGGCGTTATAGCTGAGGTTCGTAAAAGAGAACACTACGAAAAGCCTTCAGTAAAGCGCAAGAAGAAGTCTGAGGCAGCTCGTAAACGCAAATTCTAATTTGCGATATACTGGGTTTGAGTGAATTCACTTAAAAGTTTCTAAAAAGCGAGCGAAAGCTCGCTTTTTCGTTTACTTTTATGCATTTTTTCGACAACATTTTTTATTTTTTTGATATATAATAAAACTGGTGATGTATTTTATGAATACAATAAGGCATCGCCAAAGCAATTCGGAGGAATATATGATTTTCAGCGCAACCGCCGCTTTCAGAAAAGTTACGGATATAAGTCCTGAAATGCTCGCTAAAATGAATATTAAAGGACTTATACTTGATGTGGATAATACCTTGACTACGCATGATAATCCACAGCCCGCCGATGGCGTTGTAAAATGGATTTACAATATGAGGGAAAACGGAATAAAAATGATTATCGTTTCAAATAATCATCCGCCGAGAGTACAGCCTTTTGCAGAGCTTTTGGGTCTGAACTTTGTGTGCGAGGGACGTAAACCTCTTACAAAGGGCTATAGGCAGGCAATCAGACAGCTTGGACTGAATGCTGATAATGTAGCTGCGGTAGGTGACCAGATTTTCACTGATATTCTCGGCGCAAATCTCACAGGAATAAAAAGTTTTTATGTTGCTCCTATAAAATATGAGGAAACAGCTTTCTTTAAATTCAAACGAACAATGGAAATACCATTCATACCTAAAAAATTTGTCAATCGGGAGAACAGATAATTATGATTAAAAAAATTCTTGTAATTCACGGCCCAAACCTGAATCTGCTCGGTGAACGTGAACCCGGAATATACGGCTCTTCAGGAATTGAAGTTCTTAACGGGAATATTATGGACAGAGCTAAAGAGCAAGGTCTTGAATGCGAAATATTTCAGTCAAATCACGAAGGTGCTATTATAGACAAGCTTCATGCCGCAAGACTTAAATATGATGGGGTAATTATTAATGCAGGGGCATATACTCACTACAGCTATGCTATAAGAGACGCTATTGCGGCTATAAAAATACCTTGTATAGAAGTACATATAAGCAACGTTTTTGCACGGGACGAATTTCGCTCAAATTCAGTCATAGCTCCAGTTTGCAAAGGCTCAATAAGCGGATTCGGATTTGCAAGCTATTACCTTGCTGTAATGGCTATGTCGGAAATGTAGGCGTCTATGAACAGATTTGAAAGCCTTTTCAGTCACCTTTCCGACGAAACTGACTGCGTTTTTATAACCTCGGATGTCAACAGACGCTATTTTACCGGAATGAAATCCTCAGCTGGAATAGTAGTTGCATTTCGCAGTAAAGCTTACCTTATTATAGATTTCAGATATATCGAAAAAGCAAGACTTACTGTAAAATCTGCTGAGGTAATAGAACAAAAAAATTTATTCAGTCAACTTGAGTCACTTCTTAAAGAAAATAATGCGGTAAATATCGCAATTGAAGCCGAAACTATGACTGTCAGTGAACTTTCGGCGTATAAACAAAAGCTTTCGGCATATCATTTTAATGACTCATCTATGCTCAGTAATGCAATAGGAGCTTTACGTTCAATTAAAGACGATGAGGAAATACAATGTATTCAAAAAGCTCAGTCCATAGCTGAAAATGCATTCGAGCAAATTCTAAAGTTTATAAAGGTTGGAGTTACAGAACGTGAAATCGCATTAAAGCTCGATTTTACAATGATGCAGCTCGGTGCGGAGGCTCTTTCATTTGAGACAATTGCTCTTTCAGGAGCAAATACTTCAATGCCACACGGAGTTCCTTCAGACAGAAAGGTGTGCAGAGGAGAATTTGTCCTAATGGACTTCGGTGCTGTCTACAATGGTTATCACAGCGATATGACACGAACGGTCTGCGTTGGAAAACCTGATCCGGAAATGGAAAAAGTCTACAATATAGTTCTTGAAGCTCAAAAAACTGCTTTGTCCTACGCTAAAGCTGGTATAAAAGGAAGTCAGCTTGATGCAGTTTCAAGAGATGTCATTGCAAAGGCAGGCTATGGAAACTTTTTTGGTCATGCACTCGGTCACGGAGTAGGTCTTGAAATTCATGAGTTACCTGTAGCTTCCCCAAAATCAGACAAGATATTAAAAACAGGTTCTGTTGTCACTATAGAACCGGGTATATATATTCCAGGAAAATTCGGCGTGCGTATAGAAGACTTCGTTATTATTACCGAAAAATCTTGCCGGAATTTGACGAAAAGTGTAAAAAGTATAATATCTTTGTAATTATTTTTTTTAGGGTATTGCAATATCCGCAGAAATGTAGTAAAATATATGTATGTATCATTAATGTAAATTACGGAGGTAGTTATATGATTTCAGCAGGAGATTTCAGAAATGGTGTTACATTCGAGATGGACGGAAATGTCGTTCAGGTTGTCGAATTTCAGCACGTTAAACCAGGTAAAGGTGCAGCTTTTGTAAGAACTAAGTTCAAGAACGTCATAACAGGCGCTGTTGTTGAACGCTCTTTCAACCCAACAGAAAAATTCCCTTCAGCTTTCGTTGAGAGAAAAGATATGCAGTACAGCTATAATGATGGCGACCTTTACTACTTTATGGATCTGGAAACCTATGAACAGGTTCCGATAAATGCTTCTGTCCTCGGCGATAGCTTCAAATTCGTCAAAGAGGAAATGGAATGCAAAATTCTTTCCTATAAAGGCAAGGTCTTTGGTATTGAGCCACCTTATTTCGTTGAACTCGAAGTTACTGAGACAGACCCGGGCTTCAAGGGAGATACAGCCACAAACGCTACTAAGCCGGCTATTCTCGAAACAGGTGCAGAAGTTAAGGTTCCTTTGTTCATTGAACAGGGCGACAGAATCAAAATTGATACAAGAACAGGCGAATACATGGAAAGAGCTTAAGCTCTTGTATTGTACCGCAATTATTTGAAAGGGGGAGCTGTTATGAAGCTTACCGAGAAAATGTCTTATTTACAGGGTCTTATTGATGGTCTTGATGTTGACGATTCCACTAAGGAGGGCAAGGCTCTTTTACAGATGTCAGACGTTATGCACGAAATGGTGATGTACGTCGAAGACCTTCAGTCACAGGTTGATGAACTTACCGAACTGTGCGATATCCTCGATGAGGACCTCGGTACGGTTGAAGAGGATCTCTATGACGAAAACGACTGCGATTGCGGATGCGATGATTGCGAAAACGACTGTGATTGTGATGACTGCGATTGTGATGACTGTAACTGCGATGAAGACGATGACGAATATGAGTTCGATGAGGACGAAGAGCTTTATGAAGTAACTTGCCCAACTTGCGGCGATACTATTATGCTCGATGAGAGTATTATCGAAGAGGGTTCTATGAACTGCCCTAACTGCAATGAACTTCTCGAATTTGATTGCGATGACCTCACAATAGAGGACTTCGAGAATCCAACTGAAGAAGACGATAAGGAATAATTTCCTGAATATTAAGAAAATAGGGACGCTAAACAAGCGTCCCTATTTTTTTAAGTCAACACTGAAAAAATAATACTGTTGCCAAAATTATTAAAATGTGCTATAATTATAAGGTACCTATAAAAATCTATTTGATAAAGAAAAAATCAGATGACGCATATAGGCGATTTTTTCAAAGAGATTTTTATAGATGCTCTATAGAAAGGATATTTCTGAGAATCTCGCTTCTTGTTTTATATATTTCTTGGAAGCTGTCTTTAGAAATGCCCTTAATGAGAAACTGCAACGATAGATTAATTCGACTTATTGTACGAAAAAACAGAGATCTTGTCATTGCCGATTATTACAAGAGCTTTGATATGCACGGTATATCAGCTCTGAAAACTGCGGAGGTAAAAATGAATATCAATAAAACACTTGCTCAGGAATTTCATTTGCGTCAGGAACAGGTAGACAATACCGTTGCATTGATTGACGATGATAAAACTATACCATTTATAGCACGATACAGAAAAGAACTTACAGGCTTACTGGATGACCAGCTCCTCAGAGAACTTTATGACAGACTTACTTACCTGCGTAATCTCGAAAAACGTAAGGATGAGGTACGCTCGTCAATATCCGAACAGGAAAAAATGACCGACGAAATTGCAATTGCAATCGATAACGCCAAAACACTTGTTGAGGTTGAAGATATATATCGTCCGTATAAGCCAAAACGCCGTACAAGAGCCGGAATTGCCCGTGAATGCGGACTTGAACCGCTTGCCGAATTGATATATGCTCAGAATGTGAATACTGACTCCGAAAAAGAAGCGGAAAATTATATAAATAATGAAAAAAATGTGCCGGACGTTGCAACTGCTTTACAGGGTGCTATGGACATTATAGCCGAAAATATCTCTGATGATGCCGAAATCCGTAAGAAACTGCGTAGAATGGTTTTTATGAGCGGAGATATAGTTTCAAAGGCGTCCGATGAGAACGCCGAAAGCGTTTATACTAATTATTATGACTACTCTGAAAAGGTGTGCAGGATAGTTCACCACAGGGTCCTTGCACTCGACAGAGGTGAAAAAGAGGACTTTCTAAAGGTAGGCATAAGCCTTGACGAAGCAAGCGGTATCGGAATTATCAAAAGCAAATATGTGAAAAATGACAGCAGTTGTGCAGAACTTGTAGCACAGTCAGCTGCAGACAGCTATAAACGACTTATTTTCCCGTCAATTGAGCGTGAAATTCGTTCTGAACTATCAGAAAACGCTGCTGAACAGGCAATCAAGGTGTTTTCTTCAAATCTTCGCCAGCTTTTGCTCCAGCCGCCACTCAAGCACAGTGTTATGCTCGGACTTGACCCTGCGTACAGAACAGGCTGTAAAATCGCCGTAGTAGACGAAACCGGAAAAGTTCTCGATACAACTGTAATATACCCAACTCCCCCTCAGAGTAAAATTGATGAGGCAAAGAAAAAAATTCACACACTTATAAAAAAGTACGGAGTTACAACAATTTCTATCGGAAACGGTACGGCTTCAAGAGAAAGCGAAGCTTTTGTTGCTCAGCTTTTGAAAGAAATTCCGGAAAAGGTAAGCTATATGGTTGTAAGCGAGGCAGGAGCTTCGGTTTATTCCGCTTCAAAGCTTGCAGCGGAAGAGTTCCCGGAATATGATGTTTCACTCAGAAGCGCTGTTTCTATCGCAAGACGTTTGCAGGACCCTCTTGCCGAACTTGTGAAAATTGACCCAAAAGCTATAGGTGTCGGTCAGTATCAGCACGATATGCCACAGGCTCGTATGAATGATGCCCTTTCAGGTGTTGTTGAGGATTGTGTAAACTCTGTAGGTGTTGACCTTAATACGGCGTCTCATTCACTGCTTTCATATATTTCAGGCATCAATGCAACGGTTGCAAAGAATATCGTTTTATACCGTGAGGAGAACGGCAGATTTACTGACCGTAAGCAGCTTTTGAAGGTTGCAAAGCTCGGTAAGAAAGCTTACGAACAATGTGCGGGATTTCTTCGTGTCCGTGACGGAAGTAATCCTCTTGACAATACTTCTGTTCACCCTGAAAGCTATGCAGCCGCCTCATCTCTGCTTAGCGAATGCGGATTCACACTTGCCGATGTTTCAAAAGGCGGTGCAGCAGGCATATCAGATAAGGCAGAAAATATCGGATACGAAAATATAAGCCAGAATCTTGGAATAGGAGTTCCGACATTACAGGATATTGTCGGCGAACTTCAGAAACCAGGACGTGACCTGCGTGACGAGCTTCCGCCTCCGCTTCTGCGAAGTGGCGACGTTATGGAAATAAAAGACCTGAAACCCGGTATGGAATTTCTGGGTACAGTAAGAAACGTCATAGATTTTGGGGCTTTTGTCGATATCGGAGTTCATGAAGACGGACTTGTTCATATTTCACAAATCTGTAACAGGTTTATAAAACATCCTCTTGATGCAGTAAAGGTCGGCGAGATTGTAAAAGTCAGAGTGCTTGAAGTAGATGTGAAAAGAAAAAGAATCTCACTTACAATGAGACTTGACGAGGAAAAAACTAAAGGTAACATTTAAAAACTCGGTTGATTTTAGAGGTACTCTTCAGACTTTTGAAATACCGGAAGGGGACAGCAGGCTGTCCTCTTTTGTTTTGTAGAGATGCCCTTAATGAACTTGGAACAAATTCTTATTCTATTGCTGTAAATGATGCAGAATATAACGGAAGTATTTGGACAAAGTGCCGAAGAAATGTAAACTTTTTTGGAAAGTGCTTTACAAGAATCGGGAAAAGTATTACAGTAAAAATATATGGGTACCTATAAAACTCGTTTGATTAAAGAAAAATCAGATAGGTTCGGCAGCTGCAAGGAAACTTTCCGAAAGCGTGCTGTCGCACTATGATGTAGGTTGACAGAGTAGATGCCGTGCATAGCTTTTTTCTTAAAATGAGTTTTTAGAGATACCCATATGTGACTTGTAGTTTTTCAGAATTTAAAAAGGAAATTGCTATGTGCAATAATAATAGCTTGGAGGATGATTTGATGAAGCGTTTGCAAATGAGGAAAATAATGTTTTCGTTGGTAGCTGTCGGAGCGATAGCAGTCAGCACAACTTTGCAAAGTGGCGTGGGCTTAATCCAGAATGCAAATGCAGGACAGCAGCTTGGACAGACAAATTTCGATGACGGTGTCGGACTGCCTTGGCATATCTGCGAAAGCGATCCTGCAAAAATGGACTTCGAGATTGACAAAGGTGTATATAAAATTACTATAGAGAACCCGGGCGGAGCTTCCAACGGCGGTGAAGACAGATGGGACTGTCAGTTTCGTCACAGAGGACTTAAAATAGTTGCCGGACACCAATATAAGGTGAATTATGAGATAACTGCTTCAAAAAGCGGAAAATTCTATACAAAGATAGGAAACCTTGACGGCGATGTTGAAATATGGCACAATATGTCAACAAATGAGAGCGATTTTGGTTCAAATTGGGATCCGATGCCGATAAACGCAAATGAAACAAAAAAAGTAGAGCTGACATTTACTGCAAGCCAGAGCCTTGACGTTGCAGAATGGGCATTTCATCTCGGAGGAGACGGTAAGTATACTCCGGGCGGTTGTTTTCCTGCAGGTACTGTCATAACATTCGACAATATGTCACTTGTAGACCTTACAAGCGATGATAACGACTACAAGCCTGCACAAAAATGGGAAAGAGCCGGAATACTTACAAATCAGGTAGGATATTTTACCGACTATGATAAAAAAGCAACACTTTTGTGCGATGACAAGGATCCAGTCAAATTCGATGTAAAGGATAAATCCGGAAAATCAGTTTACTCAGGAAAATCTGAATACTTTGGCGAGGATAAGGACTCAGCAGATAATGTTCACACCATAGACTTTTCAAAGCTCAAGGAGAGCGGAACATATTATATTGAGGCTGAAAACGGTGCGAAAAGCCGTGAGTTCACCATAGGCGACAAAAATATATATTCAGGTATGCTGTTTGACTCGCTTAACTATTTTTATCAGAACAGAAGCGGAATTGAAATTGAAAGTAAGTATATCACATCAGGCGATGCCGATTCACTTGCCCGTGCAGCAG
>JALCDN010000024.1 GCA_022641595.1 Ruminococcus sp.
ATTTTATGGTCACTCGCTTTCTATGTTTTTCCACAACTACATTGTAGCACTTTGTGACCTTGAGAGCAACTGTTTTTCAGCTGCTCTCTTTTTTTTTCTCTCTGCCTACTATTATTTTACACTAAGATACAAGTTCATATTTTTATACCAAATCATTCACTTAAGCTCCAGAAAATCCATATAATAAATCAGAATCAGTAGTGGCAGGATTTTCGGCGGACACACAGCAATAAAGACTTGCTCTCTTGCCTCTAAAGGTTCGTATATCGGCAATCGGAGGTGATTTAATGACGATATGCAGTGCTGCGATGCCATCTTACACCATGGCAATAAAGGCTTCAAGGCTTCTTAAAGCAAAAGGATTCTCATGCGAAATAAAACGCATAGAAAATATTACCGCCGACGGCTGTGGATTTAAAATTGCTGCTTTGGGCGAATGTTCGGAAATAAGACGCATTCTCGATAATGATTCGATACCATACAAAAATCTCGGAAGCGGGTGAGCCGACTTGATAATCAATTTTGACAACGCCGCAACAACTTACCCAAAGCCTAATGAGGTAAAATATGCTGTGAACGATGCTGTGGAACGTTTCGGCGGAAACGCCGGCAGAGGAGGTCACAAGCTCGCAATGAGAACCTCAGAGGCTGTGTACTGTGCCCGTGAGACCGCTGCGGCTTTCTTCGGGGCAGAACCGGAAAATACCGTTTTTACACTCAACTGCACAGCAGCCCTCAATATGGCTATCAAAGGCATTATGGCTGACGGCGGACATCTTATAATAAGTCACCTTGAGCATAATTCGGCAGCAAGACCTGCGGCAGCTATGGCTCTTGAAAATAAAATAAGTCTCTCTATTGCCGATGTCTGCGATGACGATGATATGACAGTCAAAAATTTTGAGACACTTATACGTCCTGAAACAAAGGCTGTTGTCTGCACAGCAGCAAGTAATGTAACAGGAAGAATTATGCCCATCAAGGCTATTGCCGAAATATGCCGCAAAAATGACGTATGCTTTATCGTTGACGGTGCACAGGCGTGCGGAATAATTGATATGAAAATGTCGGACGGAATAAATATTCTCTGCACTGCAGGTCACAAAGGTCTATATGGCATAACAGGAACAGGTCTGCTTATCTCGGACGGAAAATACAAAATTAAACCAATTATCGAAGGCGGTACAGGAAGCTCATCATCAAGCCTTATTCAGCCTCAACAGCTACCGGACAGCCTTGAAAGCGGTACGGTAAACGTAATCGGAGCAGTTTCCGTTAAAGCAGGAATAGATTTCGTCAAACGCATCGGCATAGACAAAATTTATATCCACGAAACAAAACTCTGCAATAAGTTCATAAGTCAGCTTTCAGACTCACCGGAAATAATTATTTACAGAAGTCCCCTTTGCCCCTATGTTCCGATAGTTTCTTTCAATATTACGGGAGTTCTTCCTGAAACTGCCGCTCAGAAACTCGCTGACATGGGTTTCTGCCTCAGAGCCGGTTATCACTGTGCCGCTCTTGCACACGGTGCTATCGGTACCGAAAACGGCACGATAAGATTCGCACCTTCTATTTTCAGCACAGAATCTGACACCGAACTCCTTATAAATGCCATAAAAAGTCTTTTTTCGGAAAAAAATTAGTGAAAAGCTATTGAAATTATCAGGAAATGTGGTAAAATAAATCTGTAGACAGTTTTTATGAGGGCTTTTGCCCTCATACATATAGATATAAATAAATATAAACAAAACTGCTACCGAATACTGTTTCTTAAGGCATACATTTGCCTTGAAAAATAAGCTCCGAACTAACAAAGAAAGGATGTGACTGAATATGTCGTTTCAGAACATTCGGGATTTAATCGATTCCATCTTCAGTGTCATCAAAACTATAGGAATCATTGATATCCTGGATATGGCTCTTCTTTCATATATCATTTACCTTGCGCTGAAACTTATGCGTGAAACAAGAGCGGGTCAACTTATTAAAGGTATCGTTTTACTTGCAGGCGGTTACATAATCTGCAAAAGTCTACAGCTTCGAGTCACTACATATATAATATCAAAAGCTCTCGATATAGGTCTTATAGCAGTGCTTATCATTTTTCAGCCCGAACTTCGACGTGCTCTCGAAAAAGTCGGCAGAGCAAGAATGAGCCAGTTCTTCGGCTTCGGCGAAACTCAGTCAGACCTCGAAACAAAATGGGCAAGAGCAATTCAGGCTATCTGCGACTCCTGTGTTGAACTTTCAGCCACTTTTACAGGTGCTCTGATTGTCATCGAACGCCGCACAAGACTCGGCGAACAAATAGAAACAGGTACTATCATCAATGCAACCCCAAGCAAAGAAATCTTCGGTAATATCTTCTACCCTAAAACTCCTCTGCATGACGGCGCTGTCATTATGCGTGACGGAAATATCCTCGCCGCTGCGTGCTTTCTGCCTAAACCACAAAAAGAAGAACTCGTAAATAAAAAACTTGGCTCACGTCACCGTGCAGCTATAGGTATGAGCGAAAATTCAGATGCAATAGTTATCGTAGTATCAGAAGAAACAGGTCAGATCTCTATTGCTGTTGACGGAGTTCTCACTCGTGACTATACACACGAAAAACTTAAAAAATTCCTCGTGGAGGAAATTCTTGCCAAACAATTCGACAGCTCAAAAAATAATAAAAAATCAACCTCCTCAAAAAGAAAAAGGAGGAACAAAAATTTATGAAAATCTATAAAACTATTAAAGCCAAACTCAACAACAGCTTAAATAATAACCTGTCAATCGCTGTTTACGCTGTCATTATAGCTATCATAGCATGGTTCATCATTTCTGTTACTATCTACCCGTCAACTCCAAAAACTATCAACAATATTCCGCTCAGTCTCGACATTTCTCAGACCTCCGCAGACGAAAACGGTCTGAGTCTCATTTCCTGCGATGTCTCAAAGGTCAACGTCCAGATTGAGGGCGACAGATCAAGAATAGGCAACATCAATAAGGATAACCTCGTTGCTAAACTTGTTGTAGACAACGTTACTGCCGCAGGTACTAAAACTCTCGCAATAAAAGTCGAGAGCAAAGAAGGTATTCAGTTTACCGTCAAAAAGCTTACTCCCGATATCGCTTCAGCTGTCTTCGATAAAATCGATTCCCGTGAATTTAAACTCACTCCTGAAATTCCAAATGTCACATTCGCTGAAGGCAAAACTATCGATCAGGACGATTTCTCATGCGACCCCAAAACTATTACTATTACAGGCCCTGCCGCTCAGCTTGACAAAATCGCAAAGTGTGCAGCTGTTTCAAATAAATCTGCTGAACTTGAAAGCAGCTATAACTTCGCCTGCGACGAAATTAAACTCTATGACCAGTCAGGTGCAGTAATTGACAGCAAAGGTCTTGAAATCAGCACTACAAGCGTAACTATTAATATTCCTGTACTTACTCAGAAAACCGTAGACCTTTCGGTTTCAATCGCTAACGCTCCTACAAACTTCGACAAATCTTCAATTAAACTTAAAATGTCTGCCGACACTATCGCACTTGCTTCACAAAATACTACTATCGCTGACTTCCCGACTTCTCTTGAAATCGGTCAGATACCTTTGAATAAACTCGACCTTGGCTATTCACAAACATTCACCATTGATACCAAAGACTACATAAATCAATCAAATCTCGAAGCCGTTACGGTTACACTTGATGACACGAACCTTGCTAAAAAAGATATCGTTCTCAGCGACTTCTCCATAAGTAATGCCCCTACTACAAGCGATTTCAAGGTGCTTACAAATAACCTTACTGTATCTATTATCGCTCCTAAAGACATTATCGACAATATTACTGCTCAGGACCTCGTTGCAGATGTCAACCTTTTAGGTTACAAAGTCGACAACAACAGCTTTGAATACCCTATTACCATCTCTTGCCCTAACTACAACACAGTATGGGCTGTAGGCACTTACAAGGTCAACGTTCAGCGCACCGAAAAATCAACAACTGCATCAGGTACATAATACTTTAGCAATTAAGCGATTAAAAACTGCGGATAAATCTAACAGATTGTCCGCAGCTTTTTTATTAACGTCGGTTATAAAATATGTCAAAGTTTCACAAAGTTATCACCAATTTTGCAACAAAATGTTATATTTGTACAAAGTACACAATAAATATTGGGAAAATTCTATGGTTAAAATTCAAAGAATTGGCATTCGTTCACGAAACGTTAACAAATGGTTTACCAATTAGTGCTATAATGTTCTCATAGATATAAAATTTATCTTTTTATTTCTATCTTTATATTTTGAAGGGATTGATTACCAATGAGACACATTTCTTTTTATGACAGATTCAAAGCCACTGCTCTCAGCCTCGTTATTACAGCCGCTGCCGTTGCTCCTGCTGCTATGAATTACACAACAGGAATGATTACTGCTGACGCTGTTGTTTCCGATGCTGCAACCGCTGCAACCCTTGGCACAATTACAAACAAGGAAACTTATACCGGCTATATCGCAGATCTCGCCGCAAGTGGTGTCAAAACTATCACTTTAAACTGTACTGCCGATTATACCGGCAACTTCTCTTACGGTTTCGGCATAGGCATAAAGGACGATCCTTACTGGATGGAATGGGACGGCTCTACATGGTCAACAAAAGGTGCAGGCGTATCTGTTCCTGTAACAAAAGGCGAAGCTTTTAAGATTACTCTTGACGTTTCTTCACTCGACCTCAGCTACACCGCTAAAACTTCACAATATCCAGGCAAATTCGAATTCCGTAACTACTACAGCGGTACAAGCGGAATTATTACGATAAACTCTGCTGTTGCAAATGACTCATCTGCAACTGACCCAACAAACCCAACTGACCCTACAAATCCTACAGACCCTGTTGTAAGAAAAAATAAGCAGAGCGGCGACTGGTCTTTCAAGGATAACGGCAACGGTACTGCCACTATCTCCTCCACTGTCACAAAACAGCTTGAAGATCTCAACTATACCCTGACTAAGGGCTATGATGACGATTACTATAAGGATAAAGGTATCGTCTGGGACGATACTATGCCAATAAACTGCCACAAGTTCTCTTATTCCGACTTTGGTCTTACCGACCTTTCAGGAATTACCATAGAATCTCTAAGTGCTACCATTGAGTCCGACAAGGACGTCGACGAATTTATGTACGGCGGCGGTATCAATGTTAACTACAAGTCCGATGCCGATACAGAATACGCTAAGCAGGCTGCCGGCATAAAGGGCAAAGAATCTGCCGGTTATTGGTACAACGATATGGGCGAGGATCAGGTCAAAGCATTCAAAGACCAAGGCGTTGATTTCAAGATAACTCCTGCAAATGGCACAAAGCTTACAGGTGCCGGAAAGTATATTAATGCTTACTGGGAAGTTCCTGCTGCTGTTCAGCCTGACGTATCCTACAGAAACAATGACACTATCTCAATTCAGTACTGGTATGGCACTGAAAAAGCCACTGATTACACTGAACTTGAAAGCGTTAAACTTACAGGTGCTGCCCTCACTTACACTATCACAAAGACAGTTCCTTATTCAGGCTCAATCAAAACCGTTGTTGACTCTACGCTAAGCTGCAAAGACAAAACTAAAAATTCACTCAAAATCGCTTATTCCGACCTCGGAATTAAAGAAGGTCAGGACGTTTATGCCGTTAAATTCGACGTTTCCGCAGACTCAGATATCGACAAGCTCGTTTACTGCCCTGCAACTTCAGTAACAGCAGACGCTAATTCCGATTTCTGGTATCAGGAAAAGTCAGACTACGTTGTTCTTAACGCAGGTCAGTCTAAGGAAATTATGTGGATTGCTCCAAACTCAATCGCTAATGACCTTTCAGATTACGTCGATGAAACCGGTAATGTATTCTTTGGATATTGGTACGGTGCTTCAGACGCTCTTAAAATAAACAATATCGAAGTTTATTACAATCAGCCTGAAACTACTACAACGACAACTACCACTACTACCACAACAACGACTACTACCACAACTTCAAAGCCTGCAACAACTACTACATCAACTTCAACAAAACCTGCAACAACTACAACCTCTACTACAGCAAAGCCATCAGTTACACTTTGGGGTGATGCTAACTGCGACGGTAAGGTTGATATCTCAGACGTTGTAGCTGTAAGACGTTACCTTGTAAATTCTACTAAATTCCCACTTACAGAACAGGGTATCCTCAATTCAGATGTTCAGAATAACGGCGGTGGTCTTAACGCTCAGGACGCTGTTGGTATTCAGCAGAAAGTATTTGGCGTAATTACAGTACTTCCTCTTTAATGTAAATTAGTCTATTTATATAAAAATCCGCCTTGGCTATTTAAGCTAAGGCGGATTTACTTTTACAACTGTATTTGATCAGAAAATTATCAAAGCAAAAAATTAATGTACCTCTCAGTGATTCATCCACATCAAGGTACATTAATTTATTGATTCAATTGAGCTCTCCATAAATATCATTTCTCCTTTTCGTCACTCACAAATTCAGTTGTTATTAACTATAAGCTGTGTAAGATAAAAGACGTCCTGAGTGGTAACTCCGTCACCGTTTCCCGCTACATCTGCATTTTTTAAAGCTCGTGGTGGTAATGGATATTTGGAAGTATTGGTAAGATAATTTGTAATTCCTACTATATCTGACAAATCGAAAATCCCATCATTGTTTATATCGCCGGTAACTGTGGATTCGGGGTTTGTGATTACCAGATTTTTTGAAGTAGCTTCAGTGGTAGGTTCATTAGTAGCAGCTTCTGTAGTAGGTTCTGTTGTAGGCTCAGTAGGTCGGTCGTCAAGGATATTTATGTAACCATTCTGCCAATGGTCTATAGCGTATTGTGTCATTTCGTCTGTGTTTAAGCCTTTTTCGTCTGCCGCACGGTAATAATCAGCATTTGTGAACAAGTCATTTATTGATCTGCCTCCCGCAACAGACGGAGGAGTTACAACATATTTGAAACTAAAATCCCATTTTTCGCCAGGACTTGCATCCGCCGGAAGTACAACCTCGAATGAAAACATCATACCGTCTTTGCCACGATACATTGGAGTTCCATCATCAAAGTAATTGGTAATTGTGGTAGTAGCTGCGAATGATGCAAAAACCATATTTTCAGTTTCACCGGTTGCATACACTACCGTTGACAGAGCAGCCTTTGATACTGCTTTGCCGTAAGTTCTTTCAAGCTGGTCAGTCAGTGGGTCAACATGTGGTGCTATTTCCGAAGGGAAGAAAACGTGTATTCCACAGTAACACCAAAGATAATTTGCTCCGCTTACGCTGACTTCGACTTCTTGAACTCTTTTGTCTTCGTCAATGATGCCATCGTTATTTTCATCAAGTTCGCTCCAGTTAAGATCGAGCTTTGAAAGTGAAAGTACCGGCTGAGGAGTTACGGCGCTTGCTGTCAAAGCAGGAGTTAATGCTACTGTATATGAAATAGCCATGGTCATCGTAGTAATAATGGATAATAATTTAGTATTTTTCATAAATAGCACTCCTTTGATTATAACTGTTTATTAATTCTTGTGTTTTTCTCTTTATCTTGACTAAAGTATAACACATTTTTTTGAACTTGTAAAGTGTTTTTGTGCAAATATTCTAACTTCTACCCATTGAACAAATGCTTAAAATTAATTATAGACATATTTAACAAAAAAGAAAGAAGACGAATTAATTCGTCTTCTTTCTCTAATATTTGGTTAATTTTCAGTTAATAATCAATTCGTAGAATGTACATTTTTGCTTACTTTATTGGAAGTGAAGTAATTGTGCCGAATACGAGCTGCTGAATTGCAACTGCGTCCTGAGCATTTATTCCATCGCCATTTCCCTGAACGTCGGAAGCCTTTTTGCCATCATCAGAAAGGTTATAAACAGTACCGTTTACAAGATAACGTCTTACTGCAACTACGTCTGAAATATCAACCTTACCATCATTGTTGGCATCGCCGTAAACGATAGAGCCTGTTGTATTAGTTGTAGTAGATGTTGTTGTTTCAGATGATGTAGAAGCCTGAGTAGCAGTAGTACCTGTAGTTGATTCTTCTGCCTTTTTAAGGATTGCAGCAGCTGTTATTTCAGCATAATTTGCAGGAGGTGTAAGACCGTTTCCTGCTGAATCCGAAGCCCACCAATACTGAAGTGAAGCAGTTGTCTGTGACTGACAGATTGCTGCAAGAGCAGCCAATACATTTTCGTCAGTAACTTTTTCGCCGTTGCCGCTTGCATCAAGCTTTGAGGTATTAACAGCAGCACTTGGTGTTTTGAGTGAAGCCTCAACATCGCCTGAAGCAGAAGCTTCCCAGCCGAAAGCAACCCAGTAATCCGAGCCTTCATATTTTACATTGAATGCGAGACATCCGTTTGCAAAATTTGCGCCATTTTTAAGAGTAGCAGAAAGTCTTACCTTATCGCCGATAGCTTCAGGGAACTGAAGCTCTGTACCGGTAGAAGTAGTAACGACCTTTCCTTCAACAGCAGTTCTGTTGTCAACAGGAGCAACAGGGATAGTTATTGTATCTGAAGAGCCCTTGTATGCATTGAGAGCCTCAACAATTGTAGGGTATTTCCATGTGCAGGTAGATCTGTCGAGAAGTCCCATAGTTTCGCCTGACTTGAAAGCGTTGTTGTCCCACCAGCAGCTTGTAATACCAACTGATTTTGTAGCAGCAATAAAGTAAGCTGCAAGGTCAGTACGATCCTGAAGATTGTTCTTGTGAAGTGAAGCAAATTCGCCGAGAACAACAGGAACATTTTTTGAAATAAACTTATTATACAAAGCGTTTACCATTGTATCTATTTCGCCTGTATCCTTGTCAATATCGAATGTACTTACGCTTGTAGCAGAAGTAGATGATTCAAGAGCAAAGTGGTAAGGGAGGTAGCCATGAACAGAAACAATGAGCTTATTCTGAGCTGTATCTGTAGGCAGCTTAAAGAGGTCACTTACGGCTGAAGAATATGAAGCATCATAGCCAGGAACCATAATATAACGATCTGCGTTATTTCCGCCTGATTTACGGATAGTGTCAACAGATGCCTGATTGAGTTTATTTATGCAATCGAGAGCGTCCTTGCATGAAGCATCGTTTTCGTCGATCCACCACTCATATTTTGAGCCGACCATTCTTGGTTCGTTCATCGTTTCGAAAATAAGTTTATTGTTGTAATCCTTAAATCTGTCTGAAAGCTGTGACCATATTGTTGTCATATACTTTTCTGACTGAGCGTAATGAGCTGAATCAGGGTACATAAACTTTTCACTGTTGTCATGGTGAACGTTGAGGATAACGTACATACCGTCGTTGATAGCGTAGTCAAGAACCTCCTGAACACGGTCGAGCCACTGTTTGCTTATGTTATAGTTCTCGTCAACGTGGTTGTGCCACGAAACAGGAAGACGCAGTGTAGTAAAGCCGGCAGCCTTCATAGTGTCGATCATAGCCTTGGTAGTTTTTATGCCACACCAGTAGCTTTCGAGATCCATTTCATTTGTAACCTTGCCGTCGTCGCTTACAGCATCAAATGTATTTCCGAGGTTGATACCGAGCTTCATATCGGAAACAAATTTAAAGCTGTCGAGAGCAGGTATGCTTTTTGCCTGAATGTTAAGCTGAGGAATAGTGTAATTGCTGTCAGTTTTAGAAGCAGTGCTTGAAACGGCATTTGTAAAGAAACCTGTAGTAAAGCTTGGGGATACTGATGCCACCATAGCAAGGGCTATAATGGCACTGCAAATTCTTTTTTTGATCATAATACTTCTTTGTTCCGCCTATAGGGAACAAAACTCCTCTCACAAAATGTAATAAAAATATGAAAAGCGACAAGACACGCAGATGAAGAAGGTTAAAAACACCCCTATAGCCAAACTTCAACCTTAGTCTTACTTAAATATACCACATTTTAATATATAAAGTCAACAGATTATGCTGATATTAAGTACCGCAAATGCTTTTTTCGTAGCTTTGCACCAAACAGCTATTAATTTTTTGTGCAGTTTCTTCCAAAATCGGTATGCATTTGTGAACTGAAATTGTATTTTTTGCAAGTTATAATAAAAAATAAGTGCCGTATAAAAGCAAAAGATGATAATTTAAGCAAAACGTGTCTTAAATTATCATCTTAAATTTTAATTAACTGATAAAATTATTTTTTTACTCTGCTTTGCTGTTTTGCAGCAGTCAAAGTATTTTTCATAAGCATAGCAATGGTCATCGGGCCTACTCCGCCTGGAACTGGTGTAATGTAGCCGGCTTTTTTCTCAGCTGAAGCAAATTCAACGTCGCCGCAAAGCTTTCCGTTTTCGAGTCGGTTCATACCTACATCTATTACAACAGCGCCCTCTTTTATCATATCTCCCGTGACAAAATTCGGCTTTCCGACAGCAACAACAAGTATATCGGCATTTCTTGTAATATCGGCGATATTCTGTGTTTTTGAGTGGCATATTGTCACTGTGCCGCTTTTATGTAAAAGCAGCATAGCCATTGGCTTGCCAACGATATTGCTTCTTCCGATAACAACGCAGTTTTTTCCGCTGACCTCAACACCTGTATGGGCTATAAGCTCCATAACGCCTGCAGGAGTGCAAGGCAGAAAAGCGTAGTCACCTATCATAATTCTTCCTACATTTTTTGGGTGAAAGGCATCAACGTCCTTATCAACGCAGATAGCATTAATTATTGCATTTTCGTCGATATGCTTTGGCAGCGGAAGCTGTACGAGTATTCCGTTTACACGACTGTCTCTGTTCAGAACGTCAACGAGATCAAGGAGCTGTTCCTGAGTGGTATTTTCGTCAAGAGCGTACTCAAATGACTGAAAACCGACTTCCTCGCAAGCTTTTTTCTTTGAATTGACATAAACTCTTGAAGCCGGATTATTTCCTACTATAACCACAGCCAGACCAACCTTAAGACCTTTTTCCTCTTTCAGCTTTGCAGCTTCGGCAGCCACCCCGGCTTTAACCTCAGCAGAGACTTCTTTACCATTAATCAGTATTGCCATTTTTATTTTCCTCCGGATTTTTTACATCTTTATTTATTACAACGTCATCCATTTTGTCTGACGCAGTTTCAGCATTTTCATTTTTGTTTTCAGCCATAGCCTTTTTGCGTGCCTTAAAGCCCTCAGGGTCAGCTTTAAATGCGGCGGCTTCGGCGAGAAGTTGTTTTGACTCATCAGTATTGCAATAGAGTACAAATCCTTCACCGTTCATTCTTTTATATTTCAAGGTAATAACTGTCAACAGCAAAATTGAAGATAATGTAAGAACAACTGCAAGAGCCTGTGATACTCTTATATTGCCTGCCATAAGGCTGTCTGTACGCAGACCCTCGATAACCGAGCGTCCTGCACCGTACCATGCCGCATACATAAGTGACACCTGACCATCGAACTTACGGTGTTTTGAAAATGAGGCAATTATAATAAAACCTAAAAGGCACCAGATTGATTCATAAAGAAAGCATGGGTGAACGGCATATTTTTCGGACATATCAAGCCCATTTTTATACATAGCACCGTCAAGATGAGACATCTGATCCATTATGGTGTTTTGTATTGTACCGCCGGTCATTCCCAACAGAGAATCAGTATTTGTTCCGAATGCTTCCTGATTCACAAAATTTCCCCAGCGTCCGACAGACTGACCTATAAGGAAGCCAAGGCACATAAGGTCCATCATTGGCAGTATTTTTACTTTTCTTATCCTGCATATAATCATTCCGACGATAAACGAGCCTATGATACCGCCGTAGATTGCAAGACCGCCATTGCGTACGTTAATGATTTCCTTCCAGTTACCTGCATATTCGTCCCATTTAAATATGACAAAATACGTTCTTGCACCGATTATGCCGCCGATAATGCCGCCGATTATAACATCTATAGCTCTGTCGGGGTCGATGCCGTATCGTTTTTTCATTTTAGAAAAGCAATACAGCATAGCGAGAATAAGACCTGTTGTAATTATTATTCCGTACCATTGTATATCTATGCCGAAAATTGTAAAAGCAGTGTGATTTATTGACACATCAATTCCAAGCTTTGGAAAAACAATTCTGTCAGGGTCTGTAATTGTCTCTACCTGCGTCATTTATCGGTCACCTGCTCTCTTACAACAGAAAGTGCCATGCGGTCTGCTCTTATGTCTTTTTGCAGACGTGAAACGGCGTCCTGAACCGTCATATCCGAGAGAATTTCAACTGCATCATATGGTCCTACGCCTTCCATGCTTGAATTAATCATAAGGTTAGCAACAGCTTCAACGTTATTGAGTTCTCTTATCATTGAGCCATATGCGGACTTCTTTACACGTTCAAAATCTTCTTTATTTATGCCGTTTGCCTTAGCATTTTCAAAGGCTTCGCTTACAGCGTCCCTTACCTTTTCAGGCTCAGAAGATTCACCGCTTATAATAAGTGTACTGTAACCGTCGCCATAGAAGCATTCAAATCCGAAATCGGCATTTATAAGTCCGTCTGACAAAAGCTTGCGATATAGTGGCGACGAAGAGTCAAGCAGAACTCCGGCTGCAATGTAAAGCTCAGAGGAAGCCCTGTTATTTTCTGCAAGCGTACCCGAAGTACATTTATAACCTATGTTGAAAAGCGGTTTGCCTACAGGTTGATTTTCCACATGATAGCTGCTTACAAGTTTATCGGGTTCTTCCTTGAAAACGGTTTCGAGACCTTTGTTCTCGCAAGGTACAAGACATTCATCGCATATTTTCAGAACATCGTCAACATCTATGTTACCTGCAATTGAAAGTACCATATTATTTAAGTTATAGAAAGTATTATAGCATTTGTACAATAAATCTGCATCAATTTTTGCAATGCTTTCAACAGTACCTGCAATATCTATTTTTACCGGATGATTTTCGTATAGGCAGCCGAGAAGATTGAAGAAAACACGCCATTCCGGATTATCATCGCACATTCTGATTTCCTGACCGATTATGCCCTGTTCCTTGTCAACGCTTTCCTTGGTAAAATATGGCTTCTGGACGAAATCGAGAAGTATTTTCAGTGACTCGGCGTAATTTTTTGAACAGCTGAAAATGTAGCAGGTTTTATCAAACGATGTAAAAGCGTTAGCATTTGCACCTGTCTTTGCGTAAAGCTCAAACACATCACAGTCTTCATTTTCAAACAGCTTATGCTCAAGAAAGTGAGCGATTCCCTCAGGTACTGTTGTATATTCTTTATCCTCGGACGTTTTGAACATAGTGTTTATCGAGCCGTATTTTGTGCCGAACAGGGCTTCAATGGTACTGAAGCCTTCCATTTTGCATATATATATATCGAGACCGCTCTTATGCTTGACGTGAACGCAGCTGTCGTCTGTACGTCGGCATTTGATTATTTCCTTATTCATATCAGTCCTGTACCTCCTTCTGAGCCATAACGTAGACGGTATCGAGCTTCATTGAAGCGGCAGCGTTCATAATTCGTTCTCTTGTAACAGCCTTATAGTCGCTGAAAACTTCATCAGGGGTACGGCAGTCACCCTCGCAGAAGCGTCCGAAGTACCAGCCTGTATATGATGACGGAACGTCTCCGATTGCTGAAAGTGAATTTTGAATGCTCATAAGGGTATTTTCGATATCTTCATCGGAAAAATTACCGTTTTTGATTTCGTCAAGCTGATTAATAATTTCAGTCCTTGCCTTGTCTATATTATCTTTTTCCACGCCGCAGTCAACGAACATAGTATTTTTCGACTTGACGTAATTGCTTGCACAATAGTAGCAGAGACTTAGCTTTTCTCTTACATTTGCAAAGAGTTTTGAGAACGGAGTTTCGCCGTAAACGGTACTTAAAAGCTTAAGAGCCGTGTAGTCGTCGCTGAGTGACTTGAAAACCATTACCATTTTGGATTGATTAACGTCAAGCTGCTGAGTAACTTCAGCGATTTCGTCCTTGATAGCACTTTGGCTTGTCAAAGCACACTTGTTTATTTCATTTCGCACGAGTGAAGAGAAGCTGCCCGAAAGCTTTTCGGCAACATCAGCATTATGCTGAGCCGTTACGAACAGAATTTCGATTCTTGCGTTTGCAAGAAGTTTTTTATATGCTTCAAAGGAAGATTTTTCCGTAACACGCATTGCTGTTTCCTTTTCTCCATAGCATGAAAACTCAGCAGGCTCACCGCTGTAAGCAATTTTTGATGCCTGAGAAATAGCATAGCTGCGTTTATTGTTTATTTCTGAGTCAATTTTGTCGAGTACATCTTTTTTTCTTATATTGAATGAGTCAGTATCAAAGGCATCATTTTTTGCATTCGGAGAGAAAATGCAGTCTGAAAACAGTTCAAGCATTTCGGCAGTAATGTCCTCATTTTCGAGGGCATAGCGGTTGTCGAGCCAAGAGGCACACAGGCTTAGAATCTGAACATCGCCTCTTTTTTTTGCCTCGGCGTAAATAGCCGAACCGTAAAGAGCTGCAAGCTTTGCATTAAGCTCTGTAAACGTTTTGAAGTTGCTGTTAGAGGTTGCAAGAATGCCTGCTGCCACAGCGTTTTCGGCAGCTGTATCCGCTGTAAGTTCGGTAATGAAATTAATTTTCAGTAAATTTGTTTTGAATTTGCAGTCAATAATTTCAGAAAAGCCTATGCTGTCTGAAATCTCAGATCTGTTGTATGTCATGCACTGCACTCCTTTGAAATAAAATATCATAATGCTAATATTATTTAACGTCTTTAGTTTAACGAACTTTTCAGAAATCATCAAACAAAGATATTATAACACATTTCCCATAAAATTACCACACATTTATAAATATTATTTTTAGAAGCACCCTTTATGGCAACACCGCTCAAGTCACGTCTTGCAAATTTTTAAAATGGAAAATTATTGCGATTGAAAAAAGCAAGGAGATATGTTATAATTAAAGCACTATAGAAGACACAGATAACTTAGAACAAGTTCTTATAAAGGAGCATAGTGTCATGAAAAAAATTAAAAAAGCGATATATGTCTGCCTTATAATACTTGGAATAATGGCTGTCATCAACATACTTGCATGGCTTTCAACGGATTTTTCGGATTTCTATACCGCTCATATATTTCCGCCGATTATGGCAGCATTTTCTGCTGTTTCGGGATTTTTCCATTTTTCAGTTGGCGAAGTGATGCTGAAAATTCTGACTGCACTTATTATAATAATCATACCCTAATTTGTAATTTTAATGATTTTCCGAAAAAAATCAAGAAAAAAAATATCACTTTGTTACTGCACAACTGTTCTTGTAATATTAACCTACATACTCACTACAGAAACTATGAACTGCTTCATTATGTATCACTGCACAAAATTTTCAGAAAAATATTTCAGCTCCTCACAGCATAAAGACAAACAGCTTACAGAGCTTTACAAAATCTTAATTGACAAGTCAAATGAGCTTTCGTCTGATGTCACCCGTGACGAAAACGGAAGATTTGTTCTTACTGCTGACCTTTGCAAAACTGCAAAATCCGCTATGAGAAACATTTCCGATACATACCCTCAGCTTAAAGGTTATTATCCTGACGCAAAAGCTATACATTCAGATTTCTTTATGAGTCAGAACAGTCTGCTCGGAATTTATTTTCCCTTTTCTTTTGAAGCAAATTACAATCCCGCAACATATGATATAAATCTACCTAACACCGTCTGCCACGAGTATGCACACCTCAAAGGCATTATTCAGGAGGATGAGGCAGGCTTTACGGCATTTATAGCTTCAGTAAACAGCTCAAGCCCCGAATTTCAATACAGTGGCTATATAAATGCTCTTGAATATGTCTATAATCAGGTTTACGAAAATAAAATAACCTCGGCATATGCTCTGACAAACACTATTTCCGACAAAGTAGAAGCCGACTGGTTTTCATTTGTTCCCGATAATTACTGGAACGACAACAAAGAAAAAGAGATTATACCAAACAAAACAGTTGATACAATCTCAAATATTGCAAGTGATACAAGTCTAAAACTTAATGGCGTAGAGGACGGTCAGAAAAGCTATTCACGCATCGTAGATTTGCTGCTTGACTATTATTTCAGCTCATAAAGCTTTCTGCTTGTCAATAGCAGTCAGACAAAATATGGCATCTCTAAAAATCATTTTTCTCGGAAGAGGTTTTTAGAGATGCCAAATAATTTACTGCTGAATATCTGTCACAGCCGATGTAACTGCGGCTGCCGTTTCTGCTGAATCCGACACAGTAGTTGTCGTCTGGGTTTCACCGTTCTGAGTAGTTGTAGTCTGTGGCATTTCAGAACTGCTTATCGGTGCAACGTCCTTAAATTCCATAACAAGCTTGCTGCCCGGCATTTCAAATTTCAGAATATTGCCGCTTTTGTCAACCGTAAGCACATAGTCTCCACCGTCTAACTTGCCGCATACTTCCATTCCGTCATCAGTTTTTTTGCCTTCAAGCTTTTCTTTTTGTGAAAGCTCATCTGTAGCATCAATAAGGTTTGTCATCATTGATTTTACCGGCAGGGCTGTCTGCGGAACAGAAAATGTCAGTCCCTTATACGTTGCTTTTGCATTTCCGTCAGCAAATGAAAGCGTAACTCCACTTATAGTATTTGGTGATGAAAATTCTATGTCCCACATTCCGTCACCGTAACGGTTAATCGTTCCTTCCGAATCCATTTCGTCGAGCTTTATTGACACTTCGGCTTTAAATGAACTGCTCAGACCGTTAGGACTTGTTCCATCTTTTTTACCAGGAACCGAACACGCTGTCATAACTGCTCCTGTCAGCAAAGCTACTGCGAATGCAAAAAATTTTCTCATAATACTGTCTCCGTTCTTTATCATTTAGAGGTTTACCTGAGAGCTTAACATTTTACATTCCACAGTAGCTGTATTACTGTATATTAAATTACAATCTGTATTTTCAGAGATGCCTTTATGTTGTCGGATAGATGCTTTTAAACGCCTTTGGCAGAAATTCGATTATATCATGCGGCAGCATTGCCTCAATGCCGAGTTCATCGGCTGCAAAATCTCCTGCTTTACCATGAATATAAGCTCCGTAGGAAGCGGCCTCAATCGGTGAATAGCCCTGAGCTGCAAATGATGCAATGATACCTGCAAGAACATCTCCGCTTCCGCCACAGCTCATACCACTGTTTCCGGTACAGTTTACCGTGCAGCCTTTTGAGTCGGCTGAAATCGTTCCTGCTCCTTTAAGCACGACTGTAACTCCATTTTCTTTTGCAAATGAAAGGGCTGTCTGCAATCTGTCACACTGAACAAGTGAAATGGGTTTTCCTGTAAGTCTTGACATTTCTCCGGGGTGTGGCGTAAGAATTATGTCCGACTTTCTCTTCCCTAAAATATTTATGCTGCCTGATATGCAGTTTATACCATCTGCGTCAATAATAATCGGACATTCACAATTTTTTATTACATATTCTACAAGTCTGCGTGTTTCGTCTGTAATTCCGATTCCACAGCCTATAAGAACTGCCGTTGACTTTTTCATAGCAGCGGCGATTTTTTCTTCATTTCCGTCAAGCCTCATAAAGCCGTTTTTGTCGGATTCAAGGGAAATGTACATTGATTCCGGGGCAAGAGCGGACAGTGTATCTATACATTTTCCAACAGAAGCAGTTCTTACAAGTCCTGCTCCGCTGCGAAGTGCGCCTCTTACCGCTAAAGCACACGCTCCACGCATACTCTCACTTCCTGCGATAACAAGAAGGTTCCCGAAATCACCCTTATGCGAATATGAGCTTCGTGTTTTTCTGATTTTTCTGAACATACTTTCTTCAGCAAGCTGCATTTCCATTCCGCATTTCACTTCATCGCAAACAGCTTCAGGAATACCGATATCCTGTACTATTATTTTTCCGCAGAAATCCTTGAGAGGATACTGAGTCATTCCGCTTTTGATGTTGCCCATTGTAACAGTAAAATCAGCCTTGAAACAACCTGTTGAAATACAGCCGTCCGACGCATTTCCGCCGCTCGGAACATCAACTGATACTTTTATTTTATTCAAAGCAGCAGAAAAAAATTCCGAAATATCATCGCTCAGCGTACCGTGAAAACCAGTACCGAAAACTCCATCAACAACTATATCCGCAAAGTTTATACTTTTTGTAACATCATTTATATAGTCTTCATTTGCCTGTTTATATCCTTTTATCACTTCAATTTTTTCAAACGGCATATTTTGATATGCATATGCTGCTATATCAGTTGATGGCTCTTTGCAAAGATTTACAACTGTTATTCTATAATTTTCATTTTCAGCAAGTTCCTTTGCTGCGACAAAGCAATCACCGCCGTTATTTCCGCTTCCGGCAAGAAAAGTAACACGCCGCTCCTTACAATTTATATGTTCAGGCTTTACGGTGTCATTTATATCATTAATGGCTTGTGCAAGTGCTTTTCCGGCATTGTCCATAAGCTTTGCAAGCGTAATTCCGTATTCGCCGCTTTTTCGTTCGGCAAGTCTCATCTGTTCGGGTGTAAGTACTCTCATTCGTTTTCCTCCGATGATTTACAAATAGGTTCAGAACTTGTTATTATAGGATTTGTGTGTAGATTTTTAACCATTATTTTTATGCTGACAAGGAAAAAGTACGAAGAAATACTATCCGTATTTCAATGGCTTTTGACAAGGTTCAGCACGAAGTTTTCCGAAAAAATGCTGTCGTAATTCTATTCTATGATAACGAGTTTCTAAGCTTTGCTGGCATATAAATTTTCATAGCCTCAAGCATTTTACTGCTCGGTGAAAATATAATTCTTGTTGAACCGTGTTCTGGGTGATTCAAATCAGCATAATATTCGTGCGAAGCAATATTGTCAGAGCAAATTACAACTGTCATATTTTCATCTTCATCTGTACTGTCATCATACTTTCCAAAGCTTTCAAATTTTCTGACATCAACTGTAATAAGTGTCTTTCTCTTTTTTTGTGCTATTATTTTATCAATATCCATCTCGCCGTTGGTCATCAGATATTCATACTCGACCTGCATACTTTCTCCAAAGGCAAATGTTCCGTAAACTGCTGCGATTGCAAGAACGACTGCTATAATTGACATAATGCTTCCAAACGTAAGTACCACTGTCATAAGTAACACTGCTGCCATCATAATTCCAAACACATATGTCAGTGTCTTTTTTCTTTTGTCCGAACCCGTTTGTTCTCTTTTTACAAGCTGCTCAGCATAATTATCCATTTAAAATCTCCTGCCTTTCCCACTTATTATACCACATTTTTTGTGAAATTTCAATAATCCCCTTGATTTTTTGGTTTTTTCGGTATATAATTGTATTAACACGATGACTGAGAGAGTAAGCAGCTTTATACGGTCACTTTCAGAGAATTACTGCCTTGGCTGTAAGCAGTTTTGTTTCCGTTTCTGCCGAAGTTCACTCACGAGTGGCGTCCTGAAAGTAATTCTGTACCTGTAGGGAACGACGTTGGTCTGCGTTAAGGACAAGAGAGTGCTGGCTCTCCTGACGATAGGTGGTTTATAAACAAGATTTTTAGTCTTGTCCTGTTGGACAGGACTATTTTTATGCCTTATGCCTGCACATAACTTTACCATATGGGTACCTCTAAAAACTCTTTTGATTAATTGAAAATCAGATAGGTGCGGCAACTGTAAGGAAACCTTCCAAAAGCGTGCTGTCGCATTATGAGGGAGATTGACACAGTAGATGCCGTGCATAGCCGTTTTTTCTCAAAAGGAATTTTTAGAGATACCCATATGTACCGTTAAAGACTTATGTCTTAAATATTTTTATGAGGTGATACAATGAAACAACAGCTTGAAAAAATCGAAGCTTCCGCTAAGGAAGAACTCTCATCATGCTCCGAAATCAAGGCTCTTGAAGCTCTGAGAATCAAGTATCTCGGCAAAAAAGGCGAGCTTACTGCTATTCTTAAGCAAATGGGCGGTCTTACTGCTGAGGAACGTCCTGTTATAGGTCAGCTCGCAAACAAAGTCCGTGCCGACATCGAGGAAGCTCTCGCCGAAAAACTTTCCTCACTCAAAGCCAATCAGCAACAGGCTAAAATTGCTGCCGAATCTATCGACATAACCCTACCAGGCAAACACTGCGGTCTCGGCAAGCTACACCCACTTTCTATCGTTGAAAACGAAGTTAAGGACATCTTTATGGGTATGGGTTTCGATATCGCTGACGGTCCTGAGGTTGACTACGATTACTATGTCTTTGAAGCTCTGAATCTCCCTCCTGACCACCCTGCAAGAGATACTCAGGACACTTTCTATATTTCAGATAAGGTTCTGCTGCGTACACAAACCTCGTCCGTTCAGGTTCACGTTATGGAAACTCAGAAACCTCCTATAAGAATTATTTCACCGGGCAGAGTTTACCGCTCAGATGCTGTTGACGCTACTCACTCCCCTCTTTTTCACCAGATTGAAGGCCTCGTTGTCGACAAGGGTATCAAAATGTCAGACCTAAAGGGTACTCTCGAAATGCTTATGAAAAAACTCTACGGTAATGACTGCAAAATACGTTTGCGTCCTCACCACTTTCCATTCACTGAACCAAGCTGCGAGGTTGACGTTATGTGCTTCAACTGCGGCGGAAAAGGCTGCTCAATGTGTAAGGGAGAGGGATATATCGAACTGCTTGGTGCAGGTATGGTTCACCCAAAGGTTCTTGAGGGCTGCGGCATAGACAGCACTGTTTACTCAGGATTCGCCTTTGGTCTCGGTCTCGAACGAATAGTTATGCGTCGCTATGGCATAAGCGATATGCGTCTGCTTTACGAAAACGACCTCAGATTCTTAAACCAGTTCTGATAAGCATCTGATTTACGGTATAAAATATTCCCGCCAAAATAATATGGAGGTAAACTATGAATTTATCAATGAAATGGCTGTCGGACTATGTTGATGCCGATATGCCTGTTTTGGATTACTGTCACGCCATGACTCTCAGTGGCTCTAAAGTTGAAGCTTATGAAACAGAGGGTCAGAATATATCAAACGTTGTTGTAGGCAAAATCCTTGAAAAAAAACAGCACGAAAACGCTGACGCACTTTTTGTCTGCCTTGTCGATATCGGCAAAGATGCTCCTGTACAAATTGTTACAAACGCTAAAAACGTACAGCCAAACGATTTGGTTCCGGTAGCTCTCGACGGTGCTGTTCTGCCTGAGGGCAAAATCAAAAAATGCAAGATGCGTGGCGTTGAAAGCTTCGGTATGTTCTGTGGTCTCGATACGCTTGGTCTTTCGCTTCACGACTTTCCATACGCTGACAAAGACGGCGTTTTCGTAATTAAAGAAGAATGCTCTGTCGGTCAGGATATCCACAGTGCTATAGGTCTTGACGACACATCTGTTGAATTTGAAATAACCTCAAACCGTCCTGACTGCCTCAGCGTTATCGGTCTTGCAAGAGAAACTGCTGCTACATTCAATACAAAGCTCAGCGTCCCTGCACCGTCTTTCAAGGGCATCGACGGAAACATTGCTGACTACCTTCAGGTTGATATAAAAAATACAGACCTTTGCAGACACTATTGTGCAGGTGTCGTAAAAAATGTAAAAATTGAACCTTCTCCTCGCTGGATGCGTGAAAGACTCCGTGCAAGCGGTGTTCGCCCTATCAACAATTTCGTTGACATCACAAACTACGTTATGCTTGAATACGGTCAGCCTATGCACGCTTTCGACCTCAGATTCGTTGAGGGTAACCACATAAATGTCCGTAATGCTGTAAACGGTGAGAAAATCGTTACTCTTGACGGCGTTGAACGTACTCTTACAGACCAGATGCTCGTTATTGCCGATGCTGCTAAGCCTGTTGCAGTTGCAGGAATTATGGGCGGTGAATACAGCGGCATTATGGAAGATACAGACACCGTTGTATTTGAATCGGCATATTTTACTCCTGTTCAGGTTCGTCGTACTTCTAAAAAGCTCGGTCTGCGTTCGGATGCTTCAGCAAGATACGAAAAAGGCGTTGACCCACTTATTAGCATGACTTGTCTTGAAAGAGCTTTCCAGCTCGTTGAACAGCTTGGTGCAGGCAAAGTTATCAGAACCGTAATCGACAGAGACTATTCAGACAAAACTCCTGCTTCAGTTGAATTCAGTGCAGATTGGATAAATAATTTTCTTGGTACGGATATCCCTGAAAAAGATATGATTGAATATCTCGAAAGACTTGAATTTAAAGTCGAAAACGGTAGAGTATATGCCCCAAGCTTCCGCATAGATAT
Source organism: Ruminococcus sp. (assembly GCA_022641595.1). Classification (GTDB taxonomy): domain Bacteria; phylum Bacillota; class Clostridia; order Oscillospirales; family Ruminococcaceae; genus Ruminococcus. Next base: position 22,264 of record JALCDN010000024.1, read on the forward strand.
CGAATGCAAAGCCGATATCGCCGAGGAAGTCGCAAGAATTTACGGTTACAACAACATTCCGTCTACGGAATTCCGTGGCGTTGCCAAGGCTGAGCTTACAAAAGAACAGAAATTTGCAAAGAAAATTCAGAATACTATGGCAGCTCTCGGTGCTTACGAAATTGCTACTTATTCTTTCGTTTCTCCAAGATATTTCGATAAAATCAAGCTTCCTGCCGACAGCAGACTCAGAAAAGCCGTAACAATAACCAATCCTCTCGGTGAAGACACAAGCATTATGAGAACTACAACAATTCCGTCAATGCTCGAAACTCTTGCTTTCAACTACAACAGCAGAAATGAGTTCGCTTGCCTGTTCGAAATAGGCAAGGAATACATCATAACTGATGGCAAAGAACTGCCTGACGAACCACAGAGACTTACTGTCGGTATGTACGGCGACAACTTCGATTTCTTTACTCTCAAGGGTATCATTGACGAGCTTCTCTCAGAGATGGGAATTTTCGGCACAGATTACGTCCGCACATCCGACAGCAATGCCTTTGACGAAAAATCTGCTCTTCACCCAGGCAGAAGTGCTGTTATTCTCAAGGACGGCTCACCTATCGGCATAATTGGCGAGATTCATCCTGATGTTCAGGAAATCTATGGCATAAGCAAAAAAATCTACATTGCAAAGCTTCTTGTTCCCGAAATGATGAACTGTGCAGTTTCTGAAATCACATTCAGTCCACTTCCTAAATTTCCTGCCACTACCCGTGACCTCAGCGTTATTTGTGATGACTCGCTTCCTGTTGCCGCTATTGAAAAGGCAATAACCTCAGCAGTCGGAAAAATTCTCGAAAAAGTAACACTTTTCGACGTTTACAAGGGTCAGCAGATTGAAGGCGGCAAAAAGAGTGTATCATACTCTATTTCAATGCGTTCACACGATGGTACTCTTACCGACGAGCAGGCTGATTTGGCTATGAAAAAGGTTCTGAAAGCTCTTGCCGCAATTGGTGCTGAGCTTCGTGCATAACACAAGGCATTCGCCTTGACCGGTTTCGCAATTAGTATTACTAAGCCTTTAGTTTTCACACGGTAGCGACATTTTTGTTGCAAGATAATTATATAGGGCATTCGCCTTGACCAGTTTCGCAAGGCATTCGCCTTGACCGGTTTCGTAAGGCATTCGCCTTAACCAGTTTCGCAATTAGTATTACTAAAACTTTAGTTTTAGCACGGTAGCGACATTTTTGTTGCAAGATAATTATATAGGACATTCGCCTTGACCGGTTTCGCAATTAGTATTACTAAAACTATAGTTTCTACACGGTAACGACATTTTTGTTGCAAGATAATTATATTTGGCATTTGCCTTGACCAGTTTCGCAAGGCATTCGCCTTGACCGATTTCGCAATTAGTATTACTAAAACTATAGTTTCTACACGGTAGCGACATTTTTGTTGCAAGATAATTATATAGGGCATTCGCCTTGACCGATTTCGTAAGGCATTCGCCTTAACCGGTTTCGCAATTAGTATTACTAAAACTTTAGTTTTAGCACGGTAGCGACATTTTTGTTGCAAGATAATTATATAGGGCATTCGCCTTGACCGATTTCGTAAGGCATTCGCCTTAACCAGTTTCGCAATTAGTATTACTAAAACTTTAGTTTTAGCACGGTAGCGACATTTTTGTTGCAAGATAATTATATAGGGCATTCGCCTTAACCGGTTTCGCAATTAGTATTACTAAAACTATAGTTTCTACACGGTAGCAAAGTGATTTGCTATAAAATAGCTATATAAAAGCATTTACAACAACAAAAGGCTGCTGCATCTTATTGAATGATGCAACAGCCTTTATTATTTTAGATTTTCAGTGACAATGCTCGCATTCTCCGATTTCGCCTATTATCGGAAGTGGGTCTATGCCTTGCTTTGTGTAATAATCAGAAAGTGCTGCTTTTATTGCCTGCTCTGCAAGCACAGAACAATGAAGCTTTACTGCCGGAAGTCCGTCAAGAGCTTCTACAACAGCCTTATTTGTAAGCTTCAGAGCATCGTCTATTGACTTGCCCTTTATAAGCTCGGTTGCCATTGAAGATGTTGCTACAGCAGCTCCGCAGCCAAATGTCTTGAACTTAACATCGCTGATTATTCCGTTGTCAACCTTGATGTACATTTTCATTATGTCTCCGCACTTTGCGTTACCAACTTCGCCTATACCGTCTGCATTTTCGATTTCGCCGACATTTCTCGGATTTGAAAAATGATCAAGAACCTTTTCACTATACAGCATAATTATTTCTCCTTTGTTTTAGTTTTAGTTATGAAGTCCGACTGCATTATCAGTCGATGCTTTCTCCTTTTAGGATTCTCTCCCACAGAGGTGACATATCACGTAGTCTCTTTACAACCTTTGGTACAACCTCGAGAATATAGTCAACGTCCTCTGAAGTTGTGTCATCGCTTATGGACAGTCTCAGCGAACCATGTGCTACCTCGTGTTTGAGTCCGAGTGCAAGCAGAACGTGTGACGGATCAAGTGAACCCGATGTGCAGGCAGAACCGGAAGATGCACATATTCCGTTAATATCAAGCATAAGCAGTAGTGATTCACCCTCTACGCCCTCTATTGAGATATTGCAGTTACCAGGAAGTCGCTTGTCCCTGTCGCCATTAAGTCTTGTTTTAGGAAGCTGCAATATTCCGTCAATCAGACGGTTTCTGAGAACAGTAACACGGTCTCTTTTTTCGGAAATATTTGACGTTGCTATTTCTATTGCCGTACCAAGTCCAACTATTGCCGGAACATTCTCAGTACCCGGACGCTTATTGCGTTCCTGTGCACCGCCGAATATAAGATTTGGAAGCGATATTCCCTTTTTAACGTAAATCGCACCGATACCCTTCTGAGCGTGTATTTTATGACCTGAAAGGGAAAGAATATCTATATTCTGAGCCTTTACATCGATTTCAACGTTTCCGACAGCCTGTACTGCATCGGTATGAAAAACAACGCCTTTTTCACGGCAGATTTTTCCTATTTCCTCGATTGGCTGAATAGTACCTATTTCGTTGTTTGCGTACATTATCGAGACTATTGCAGTATCATCACGGATTGCATTCTTTACGTCCTCAGCAGAAACGAAACCGTTCTTATCAATTGGAACATAAGTTACTTCGTAGCCGAGCTTTTCCATTGCCTGACAGGTATGAAGTATAGCATGGTGTTCAAATACAGATGTTACGATATGTTTTTTGCCTTTTGAAGCAAGTCTTTCGCAAGTACCTCTTATTGCCCAGTTATCGGATTCTGAGCCGCAGCTTGTGAAATAAATTTCAGATGGTTCAGCACCGATAGCCTTGGCAACCTTTTCTCTTGAAAGCTCTATTGCCTTCTTAGCGTTTCTTCCGAGAGCGTATATGCTTGAAGCGTTTCCATATTCGGTAACGAAATAAGGATACATAGCGTTGAGAACCTCATTGGAAACTCTTGTTGTAGCGGCATTATCCGCATATATAAAACGTTTATCCATTTAATTTTGACCTCCCTGTAAATTTCTGCTATATTTATCACGCTGTTCAACAGCAAGGCTGTCGCAGCGTTCGTTTTCCGGGTGACCCGCATGACCTTTGACCCATATGAATGTGACCTTATGTTTTTCCAGAAGTGGAAGAAGCTGCTGCCATAAATCGACATTGAGTGCAGGTTTTTTATCTGATTTTATCCAGCCTTTTTTCTTCCAACCGTAGACCCAGCCTTTGGTTACACTGTCGACAACATATTTGCTGTCCGTTGTAAGCTTAACCTCGCAAGATTCTTTGAGTGCCGAAAGACCTGTTATTACACCGAGAAGCTCCATACGGTTATTTGTTGTTGCAGAGCAACCGCCTGAGAGTTCTTTTTCTGTGTTGCCAAACCTCAGAACGACTCCAAATCCGCCAGGGCCCGGATTACCGCTGCAAGCGCCGTCGGTAAAAATTTCTACAGTTTTAATTTTTTTCACCTCTGATTTTCAAACTTAATGCTATAATGGTGATTCTAAAAACTCATTTGATTAAGGAAAAAGTAGATAGATGCGGTAGCTACAGGGAAACATTCCGAAAGCGTGCTTATCGCACTCAGAGGGAGGTTGACGCAGTAGATGCCGTGCATAGCTGTTTTTTCTAAAAATTAATCTTTAAATGTACCTATAACACATTATAACCCATCTTTCATTGATAAGCAATATTGTTGCGTAAGGGCAACAAAAAATTCGGTCAGTTTTCATAAATCAGACCGAATTTTTCCATATTTTTTTACATCTGCAATAAAGTTATCAAAGGAAAGCAACTGTTTTGTTATCGAAGTCAAAATAGTCCTCAAGTATTGCGACATAATACCTAAAGCAAACCTCACCGTTATAGTACAGAACATCGCCGTTTTCAGGCACGCCAAGCATTGCAAGGTTTTCATCTGTAAGTGAGCTTAGAAGAACCGAGTCATCTTTTTCAACGCAATATTCCGACTTCCAGGCAGAACTCATATCTTGAAAATAAATTTTATCGTTTGCATCTTTGTGCATATCGTCGAGGATTTCCTTGCAAGGCTTTGTAAGGTAATAGCCTTTCTTATCCTTTGCTATTTTGAATAGTGCAAGTTGTTCATCGGTAAGCTGACTCAAATAAACGTCGGAGCCGTTTGGCAATCCGAGAAGGTTATACTGATGTGCTGTAAGGTCGCACATTTTAAGCTTATCATTGTATGTATAGCCAAGAGCTTCAAGCTGACTTTCTTTCAGGTGGACAATAATATTTGGTGAAAGTGCATTAAGTTCAGTTGTAATTTCCTGACGTGTTTTCTGAGCCCATTCAATTTTCACATTTGCATTTATAGGTCTTTCCATATGTACTGTTCTTTCAAGGCTGTGGAGCTTGAATTTGACAAATTTAAAATCATAGTCCTTATCATTTGGTTCAACGTAAACTGATGTGCTGCCTTTTGAGCTATCGTTGACATTAACAACGCTGCATCTGTAAAGCTTAGATGGTGAAACGGATAATGCCACTTCCTTTTTATTGGTTGACGGCATAAAGAGTGACGTTACAAGAAAATATCCGAGTGAACCAAATATATATATAAGCAGAAAAGCCGTACCAAAAGCGGTTTTTGCACCCTCGCCAAGACCTGAAAGCAAAAAAATTACAAGTGACGTAGCAACAA
>JALCDN010000025.1 GCA_022641595.1 Ruminococcus sp.
AATGGGCAATGAAAACATTGAAATACTTTTTATTTTGCGATATTTACTCTGCTTTAGAGTGAATGTCGCTGTTTTTATGCCTGCCAAAATTTTTGAACGTGTTTTACGGGGTTTTTAGAGGTGCCCTAAAGTAAAAGCAGCATAGCAGATATATATAAGGGTAAAATAAGTGTAAAAAAATAAAAGCACTGTGACGGTATTTCCTGTTTGTAAACAAGAACCGTACACAGTGCATTTATTTTACATAAGCTTATTATGGGCAATATATCAGTGATTTCCTATTTTTTCGACCTTCATAAGATTTGTCGTACCGGAAACACCAAGCGGAACGCCTGCTGTAATAACAACAAGGTCACCATCTTCAACAAGTGCCCGTGATTCTGCGGCATATACAGCAGAAGCGAAAAGATCATCTGTATTTGTTTTCTCGTCGATAACGAACGGAATTACTCCCCAGCTCATATTCATCTGTCTGCAAACAACGTCACTCGTTGTGCAGCCTATGATAGGACATTCCGACCTGTATTTGGATATAAGTCTTGCCGTTTGTCCGCCCTTTGAAACCGTAATAATTGCACTTGCATTCAGGTCGTGAGCCGTAGTTACAGTGGCGTGTGCTATAGCATCGGCAACATTTCTGTTTATTTCAGTACGTCTGTTTGAAAAGCGTTTTTTATAGTCAATGTTTTTCTCTGTAGTCTCAGCAATTAATGCCATAGTTTTTACAACCTCGACAGGGTAAGCACCTGCGGCAGTTTCTCCTGAAAGCATAATTGCACTTGTACCGTCATAAATAGCATTTGCAACATCAGTTATTTCTGCACGGGTAGGGCGTGGATTTGTAATCATAGATTCAAGCATCTGAGTAGCGGTAATTACCTGCTTACCGGAATTGTATCCTTTATGAATAAGTGATTTCTGAATAGCAGGAATCTGTTCGAACGGTATTTCGACACCCATATCGCCTCTTGCAACCATAATGCCGTCAGAAGCCTCAAGGATTTCGTCAATATTTTCTACACCGTCTGAATTTTCGATTTTAGCAATTATGCGCACATTTGACCAGCCCAGGCTCTGAGTGAATTTTCTCAGATAATTTATATCAGCGGAGCTTCTTACAAAACTTGCTGCAATAAAATCAAATCCGATTTTTGAGGCAAATTCGAGGTCATTCATATCCGCATCGCTCAGATACGGCATAGAAAGTCTTACACCCGGAACGTTTATACCCTTGTTATTTGAAAGTGTACCGCCGTGGATTATACGGCAGCTTATATCTGTAGCCGTAATATTTTCGGCAACGAGTTCAATAACGCCGTCATTGATTAAGATTTTTGTACCGATACCGATATCTCTTGGCAAATTTTTAAAAGTAATTGAACCAACCTCATTTGTGCACAAGATATCACGGGTTGTAAGCACATAGGTGTCACCGTCGTGTATTTCGACCGGTTTATTGTCAACGAACTTGCCGAGCCTTATTTCAGGGCCTTTAGTGTCCATAAGAGTTGCAATCGGAAGACCAAGTTCCGTTCTGAGCTTTTCGACCATATCGAATCTTTTTTTATGTGTTTCGTAATCTCCGTGTGAAAAATTGAAACGTGCAACATTCATGCCTGATACCATCAGTTCACGCATAATGTTTTCCTTATCGGTAGCAGGACCTATTGTGCATACAATCTTAGTTTTTCTCATACATATCTCTCCTTCGGGAATAGTGCGAAAATCAGTGCTGTATTAACCGGCAGGAATCTTTTTGACTGATACTTTTTCGGCTTTTGCAGTACCAAATTAATTATACTACTTTTTTGAAGCTGTGTGAAGTGATTATTGAAAATTTAACACAAACATTATTTATATTTAATTAAAGCTTTTTAATCTTTGCAAAATTAGCCATAAGGCGTTTTGTACCTACTTTTTCAAAGGCGATTTCGAGCATACTGTCGTTTGCCATTTTCTTGACAGAAATAACAGTTCCCTCTCCAAAGATATTGTGGATTACCTTTTCACCTGCCGAAAATTCTATTGCAGCTGAAGGTACAGGCGGTTTATTTTTATTTCTTGCAAGCTGTTGCTGAAGCGAGCTTGAGTAAATAGCAGTTACTGCATTTGCATCTTCATGTACTTCGGATTTAACAGATGAAGCGTGATCATGTTTTTCTATAAGTGAAGAATCTATTTCCTTAATAAAGCGGGAAGTAATATTTCTTTGTGTCTGACCGAAAAGCATTCTCTGACTTGCATTTGAGAGAAAAAGTTTTTTCTTTGCACGGGTAAGTGCCACATAAGCCAGACGTCTTTCCTCCTCAAGGTCTTCAGGGTTATCCATAGAGCGAATGCTTGGGAAAATTCCCTCCTCCATACCGACTATAAAGATATTGTCATATTCAAGACCTTTGGCAGCGTGTATAGTCATAAGTGTAACCTTGTCATCGTTGCCGTCATCTCTGTCGGCTTCAGTATAGAGTGATATTTCCTCGAGAAATTCGTTAAGTGATGGATTCTGTGCTTCTTTTACATATGAAACGATAGTTGAATTAAGTTCATTTACGTTTTCAATTCTTGAAACGCCCTCATCACCGAGAGCCTTGAGTGAAGCCATATAACCTGTTTTGTTAAGCACTTCATCAAGCAGTTTATCAAGAGGCATTTCAGATGACTTTTTTATAAGGTCATCGAAAACTGCGGCAAGAGCTTTAAGCGGAGCAGTTTTCTTGGCAAGCGGAGGATAGTCTGCACAATTTCTCATTACCTCAAGAGGTGAAAGTTTGAGGTCACGGCAGATTTCCTCAAGAACAGTAACAGTTGCATCACCAATACTGCGTTTTGGTTCATTTACGATACGCTTGAATCTTAGCATATCGTTCGGGTTATTAATGAAGCTAAGGTAAGCCGTAACGTCCTTGATTTCCTTGCGGTCATAGAAGCGCATACCGCCGTAAACCTTGTAAGGAATACCACTTTTTACGAATGAGCGTTCGATTATATTTGATTCAGCATTCATTCTGTAAAGCACAGCGTTGTTTGAATATTTTCCTGATTCCTTATAGCTTTCAAGAATTCTGTCGGCTACAAACTGAGCCTCGTCGTTTTCATCGTAGGCCTTGTACCAGCACACCTTATTTCCGCTGTCACCGTTGGTCCATAAAGACTTAGGCTTACGGTTTTCGTTATTTTTGATTACGGAGTTTGCAGCGTCAAGAATTGTCTGAGTTGAGCGATAATTCTGTTCAAGGCGGATAACGCAGCATTTGTCGAACTGTTTTTCAAAGCTGAGAATATTAGTAATATCAGCACCTCTGAATTTATAGATACTCTGGTCATCATCACCTACAACGCAGATATTTTTATGCTGCTCGGAAAGAAGTGACACAAGTTTGAACTGAACCATATTTGTATCCTGATACTCGTCAACCATAATATATCTGTATTTTTTTCTGAATTTTTCGAGAACTTCCGGAAATTTCTCGAAAATTTCCACAGTATGCAGAAGGATGTCGTCAAAATCGACAGCATTTGAGTCTTTAAGTCTTGAGCAATAATTAGCGTATATTCTTGAAATAGTTTTTTTTCTGTAATCCGAGCCTGCATTTTCGTGCATCATTTCAGGTGTAATCATCTTATTTTTTGCGCTGCTTATTTCGCTGAGTACGCCTTTTGGAGGAAATTGTTTTTCAGCGATTTCCATATCATTAACGATTGATTTGATAAGTCTCTGGCTGTCGTCAGAATCATAGATAGTAAAGTCATTTGCGAAGCCTATGTGGTCTATTTCCTGACGAAGTATTCTTACGCAAGCAGAGTGAAAAGTAGCAGCATTTACATTTAATGCGTCTTCACCGAGCATAGCGTTCAGTCTTTCTTTAAGTTCGCCGGCAGCTTTGTTTGTGAATGTGATGGCGAGAATATTCCAAGGCCTAATTGGATTTACTGCCACAGCATCTCTCAAGCCGTCGAGGTCGTCCGTATTACCGCTGATATAATTTTTCAAAAAATCAATATCGAAATTGTTGCCGATTCTTTTTTCGTCATAAAAAGCGTTTCCAAAGTTTATCATATTTGCGATACGGTTGACGATAACGGTAGTTTTTCCGCTGCCTGCGCCTGCCAGAACGAGAAGCGGACCGTTTACAGTAAACACAGCTTTCTGCTGCATTTCGTTCATTCTGCTGAAATATTGTTTTAGCGCAGTGCGTTTTAGTTCAATATAAGAATCATTTGTCATTCTTTCTACTCCATTCAGTAAAGTTTTTGACACTCAGACTCAGCACCTGTCTGAAGCTTTTGCTGACACACAATGTCATAACATCTTTATTATTATACCACATTTTTCTCCTTATGGAAATAGTTATTTGAAGTTTTTTCGTAATATTATAATTTTTCTTTTACAAAGCGAAAACGGCAGACATTTTGGTAGCAGTTATACAAAATGTACAGCACTGCTTATGTCTGCCGTTATAAATATAGCCTATGCAAAATTTTATTATTGTTGTGGCTGAATATTTGAATCCGTTGAACTCTGAGGATTTTGTTCAGTTGGTTTTTCTGTTGGCGGCTCAGTAGGTTGCTCAGTCGGAGCCTGAGTTACAGCGGTAGTTACAGCCTGAGTAGCTTCAGTATGAGCCGTAGTTGTCGGAGCTTCAGTTTCGGCAGCTTTTGTAGAGTAATAGACCATAAGTCTTTCACCTGTAGCAATGTCAATCTGATCGCCCGCACCGGCAGTATTCCCGTTAAGTTCAAGCTTTGTTACGGTATTTGCTGAGGCATTTGAAGATGTATCCTCAACGAGTTGATATTTGATATTCATTCCTTGAAGAAGTGCTTCATACTGGCTTACGCTGCAGCCGCTATAGTCAGGAATTTTAGCTTTTGAGGAACCTTTACTTACTTTGACGTGAACAGTTGTTTCGCCTGTTTTAAACGATTCGCCCTCAGCTATATCCTGTTCAAATATCTGACCGTTCTCGTAGTCATCGTTATACTCGTAAGTAGCCTCGAGTTTAAATACATCGTCATACTTTTGCTGAGTTATATCAAAGTACTTTCCTGTAAGGTCAAGCATAGTACCATCAAGAGTATCAGTAGTTTGCTCAGTTGTAGTAGTTGCCTCTATTATATTATCCGGAGCGGAAGAGTAGGTGCTTTCATCTTTGCTTGATTTTGGTGAAAGAACACCGAGTATTGCAACGATAATGACCATAAGTATAGCAAACAGCAGAACGCCTATAATTATAGGAATTTTAAATTTATCGATAGAGCTTACTTTTTCATATTTATAATCTGATTGATTTCCGTCGTCATATCCGTCATTATAATTTGAGCCGTCATCGTAATAGCCGTCGTTGTAGCCATTCTGAGGATTCTGGTAATCGTTCTGATTATTGTAGCCATTCTGAGGTCTGTCATAGTATTCATTCTGAGGTGCAGGAGCAGGAGCATCATAAGGCTGTCTGCTGTTGAAACGTTTTGTATAGTCGTCAATTGGCGGTGCAACAGTGGCAGGGATTACAGGATTGACTTCTTCTGTAGGCTGTTCAAAGAGCTTTGTTACAAGTTCTGTAATAGTCTGTATTCTGTCACGTCCGGAAATATTCATACCCTCCATAATTACTCTTGAGACATGTGGAGGAATCTTTCTGTTCAGTGCATTAGGTTCACAAAGGTTGTCGCTTTCCATTCGGCTTGAGGCTTCAGTTGGCATACAGCCTGTAAGAACACGATAAAGCAACGCACATACGCCGTAAACGTCAGTCCATGAGCCTTGGCGGCTGCTTGTGCTTGCCGAATACTGTTCAGGAGCGGCATAGCCCTTAAACAGTTCATATTCAAGGCCTGCATTAGCAGTTCTTACAGCGGAAATACAGAAAGCAGAAAGTTTCAGCTCGCCTTTTTCGGTAACATAAATGGTTTCCGGGCTTATAGCTCTGTGAGTAATTCCGGCATTATGAATGATACCGATAGTAGTAAAGAGCTGAGGAAAGAGCTTGCTTACCTGTTCCCATGAAAGTTCGCCGGCATTATCCTTAAGAAATTCGAGTAAAGATATACCCTCAACGTGTTCGTATACCGTATATGTTGTATTATTCTCGGCAAACATATCCACAGCCGGAATAATATTTGTATTGTTTCTGAATCTTGCAAGGGACTTGTTAAGTTCTGTAAACTCGACCATAAAAGCCTTATACTTTGCAAGGTTATTATAATTTACGCTTATGACAGGTTTATTTTTAACTCTTGTGCAAAGATTTATCGGAACATATTCACGGATAAGGACTTTGCAGCCTATTGTCTGGTCATAGGCAGTATATGTAGCGCCCTCGCCGTTAAAACCGAGCAGCACTCCAACCATATAACGCTCATGGAGTATTGTACCGGGAGCTATGTACATAGGATTATACGGCGAATTTTCGTCATATCCGCAATATGGGCAAACACTTTTGTAGCTTTCGTAGTTTTCCATACAGCTATAGCATCTTTTTTTATCTCCCAAAGCAACTCCTCCTTAAATTACAAAATTCGTATTTATAAAACACATTAACACCCATTCTTTATTTTAGCAGTATTGAGTTCGCTTGTCAACCTTTTAAATGAGTTAAAAGCCGAGATTATCAAATTGTATTTGTTTTGTAATTTTTATGTCTTAAAATGCAGAAGTTTATTTCATTTTGTAACCATTGAAAACATATCATTAAAGGTTCAGCAGACCCTCATCGAGCATTTGCTGAAGAGCGAGCATAACTCCCAATTTACCGCTTGTGTACGTTATGCCGCCCTGCATCCAGACAGCATATGGTTCTCTTATAGGAGCATCTGCAGATAGTTCGATTGAAGCTCCCATTGTGAAAGCACCTGCCGCCATAATCACCTGACTTGTGTATCCCGGCATATCCCATGCTTCCGGAACAACGAATGAATCTACCGGTGCACCTTTTTGTATACCACGGCAGAAAGCGGTCAGCAGTTTTTCATTTCCGAGCTTTACAGCAGTAATGATATCGCCTCTGGTATCGCCATTGTGCGGTGAGCATTCAAAGCCTGCAAGACCGAAAAGTTCGATAGCAAAAGCTGAGGTTTTCAAAGCATTTGCTGTAACATCAGGAGCAAGGAACAGTCCGAGCAGAATTTCTCTGTTCATATCAAGAGTACAGCCGACTTCTTTTCCCATACCTACGCAGGTAAGCCTATACGAGCAAAGCTTTATAAGTTCTGCTTTGCCTGCAATGTATCCGCCTGTTCTTGCGATTGCACCGCCTGCATTTTTTATAAGAGAACCGATTATGATATCAGCGCCGACCTGTGTAGGTTCAAGTTCCTCGACGAATTCCCCATAGCAGTTGTCAACCATTACAATAACATCAGGGTTGCCTTTTTTAGCAGCTTTTGCCATTTTTTCTATATCGTCAACACAGAAAGCTGCTCTGAGTGAATATCCTCTTGAACGCTGAATATAAGCAACTTTGGCGTCTTTTACAGCTTCAGTGATTTTATCAAGCTGAGCAGTACCGTCCTCATTGAGGTCAACCTGAGCGTACTTCACGCCGTAATCTGCAAGAGAACCGCTGCCTTTTTCGCCTGAAAGACCTATAACCTCTTCAAGCGTATCATATGGCTTTCCGGTTATTGAAACAAGCTTATCTCCTGTTCTGAGAACACCGAAAAGTGCAACAGAAAGTGCGTGTGTACCTGAAACGAAATTATGTCTGACCAGAGCGTCCTCTGTTCCCATAATCTGTGCATAGACCTTGTCGATTGTTTCACGGCCTATGTCGCCGTATCCATAACCGGTACTTCCATAGAAGCAAGGTTCACTCACACGGTTGTCAGTAAAAGCCTTCATTACTTTTGCACCGTTATATTCTGCACGTTCATTTATTTGTGCAACTGTTTCGGCACATAATGACTCTGCTTTATCGGCAAGCTTTATGATTCTTCGGTCTATATTAAAAAGCTGATTTATTTTACGATTCATTAGTAAGTTTTCCTTTCTGCATACTTTCCTTGTCAACGTCAAAGCGTTCGAGTACAAACTCGTGAGCTGTCTCACGGAAACCTATTTCACGATAATAGCTAACCCTGATATCGAGTGCAAGCAGATACGCTTTTTTATTGAAGCCACGAAGAAAAGCTGCAAGCCACTTAAGAAATTCCCGTGCATAGCCGCTGCCTCTTGAGCTGATTTTAGTTGCGACCTGTCCGACAAGCACATCATTTTCTATATCAAATACGATTGAAGCTGTAGTACAGCCTTTGTAAGTAAAGACCTTGCTGACTCCGTGACGGCAGCGGTGAGATGTATCGGTAAACCACAAGCCGTAATCGGCGATATTTGGAAATCCCTCTGAAAGGATTTCGTAAGCGTCTGAAAGCTTTGGATTAAAGTCGACAAATTTTTCGTTAAATGAAGCCGTAGTCTCATCAGGAAGCATTTCGAATACTGTTCTGTTCAGAGCCTGATAATCTTTAAGGACGTTTTTCAGTCTTTCAAGAATCTGTTGAGCTCCTTCAATTCTGAACGGCATATTCATTTCTATGAAACAAGAAAGCTCATCAACGGCGATATCGTCCTCGCTGCAAATAATCAGAGTAGAATTTATCATAAACATAAATCCCATACCGTTTTCGTATTCAAGCTTATAGAAACGACAGAATTCATAATCGGTACCATATGCCTTAAAATAGGCAAGAAGTTTTTTTCCGCTCAATGTTTTGAGGAGCATTTCACGATTAAGTTCTGCTTCGTTGTAAATTATCTTTATCATCAGTCAAAAACCTTTTTCATAAGAATTTCAACAAGTTTATATGCATTGCAGAAGTCACTCTGTGCAATTACACATGACGGTGAATGGAGGTATCTGCACGGCAAAGATACAGCCATAGTTCTTACTCCCCTGCCGCTCAGGTGAATAGAACCGCTGTCATTTCCGCCTGCAACCATAGATTTTGTCTGACATGGGATATTATTTTGTGCGGCACAGTCAAATGCGAGTCTGAACAGTTCTTTGTCATACATAGTAGCTCTGTCCATATATGAAACAACAGGGCCTTTTCCGAGTTCGCAAACACGTTTTTCACCAGAAACGCCGTTTATATCGGCAGCAGTTGTAGCCTCGAGAACGATTGCAAAGTGAGGCTGAACGCTGAATGCTGAAACCATTGAACCACGAAGACCTATTTCCTCCTGAACGTTAAATACGAACCATGTGTCATATTCAAGCTCAGAGCCTATAAGCTCAAGCATAATTGCACAGCCGGCACGGTCATCAATAGCTTTTGACTTAATAATTTTGTCATTGTCCGTTGTAATAAATTGAGAATCGAAGTAAACACAGTCGCCCTGCATAACATATTTTTCTGCATCGGCTTTATCAGCTGCACCGATATCAATGTACATTGCAGAAACCTTTGCAGCTTTTTCACGTTCTTCCGATGAAAGCTTATGAATAGGCTTAGAGCCTACAACACCGCAGAGAAGATTTTTTCCGACTCGTACTCTCTTTCCGATTATAACTGATGGGTCGATTCCGCCGACAGTATCAAATGTAAGCGTACCGTCGTTTCGTACCGAAGTTACAATCATTCCGACTTCGTCCATATGAGCGGCAATCATAATTTTTTTAGGCGGAGTTTTTCTGCCTTTTTTCAAGGCAATAATGTTTCCGAGATTATCAACACTGTAACTGCATTTATCTTTTATAACATTTATAATATAGTTTCTTACGTTATCTTCATCGCCTGAGATTCCGTCAAGCAGACAAAGTTCTTTCAGATAGCTGTTCATTTGCGTACCTCCCCACGGATATAAGCGGCTAAAAGCTCAGCTGTCATTCTTACGTCCTCAACGTCGATAACTTCCACAGGTGTATGCATATATCTGAGCGGTATTGAAACGGTGCAGGCCTTTGAGCCACATCTGTTTACAGCAAATCTGTCTGCATTTGTAGATGTAAGACCGTTCATAATTTCGAGCTGATAAGGAATATTGCAAGCCTTTGAAGTTTCAACAAGTTCGTCCGAAATTTCTCTTGAAAGTGACGGAGAAATGCCTATCATCGCACCTTTTCCGAGTTTTCCGCACTCATACTCGGTTTCGCCGTCAGCGTATCCGAAGCTTACGTCGACTGCTATTGCGATGTCGGGATTTATTTCAAATGCAGCAATTCTTGCACCACGTTCTCCAAGCTCCTCCTGAGAAGAAAATAGAACAGTCACATTATACTTGCTTTCGTTGTCCGAGTCCGAAAGCAGCTCAAGAGCATAGAGTATCGAAGCGACACCGCATCTGTCATCAAGAGACGGTGCGGTGATTCTTGTACCCAGCAGCTGAGAATAAGATGTATCGAAAGAGATGACGTCACCATGAGAAACGATTTTTTCAAGTTCGGATTTTTTCATTCCGGCATCAATTGAAACCTCAGTCATTTTAAGAACTTCCTGAGTACCGCTTGAAAGATGAGGCGGAACTGAGCAAATTACACCTTTTATATCTTGTTTTCCATGTATTGTAACCTGTTGTGCCGGCAGAAGTCTTCTATCGATACCGCCGACGTTTCCGACTTTGATAAATCCATCATCTGTAATGCAGGTAACTATCATACCGACTTGGTCTATATGTGCGTCAAGCAGAAGGTGCTTGCGGTCTTTTTTAAATTCCGAGAGATTTCCGATAACGTTTCCGTTAATAATTGCAGCATCGGCGCAATATTTTCTGAGCATATCCAAAGCAACACCACAGGCAGCATTTTCAGCACCTGATACACCTTTTGCATCAGTAAGTAATTTTATAGTATTTTTTATGTCCATATTACAGTTCCTTAACGATATTTTTGTAATGGATACCTCTTGCTTCAAAATTAGGATAAGCATCAAAGCTTGCGCAAGCAGGTGAAAGTGTGATAACGTCACCGCTTACAGCGAGATTCTTTGCAGTTGCTACAGCTTCCTCCATAGTTTTCACACGATGTAACTTTATGTTATCGCTGTTATAGGCAGGACATTCCGTTACAGCCTTCTGGATTTTGTCGGCAGTAACTCCCATAAGTATCAGATGCTTTACTTTATTGCAAACTGTTTCAGCCATAGGTTCGAAAGGAATTTTTTTATCATAGCCGCCTGCAATTACGATAAGCTTCTGATTGAACGAATTAAGACCTGCAAGAACTCTTGTAGGGCTTGTAGCGATGCTGTCATTGTAATATTTTACACCGTCGAGTTCACGGACAAATTCTATTCTGTGTTCAACGCCGCCAAACTCCTTGGCAACAGCTTTTATTGTCTCGATGCTTACCTCACCCCAGACTGCTGAAATCGCTGTAAGGTAATTTTCGACATTATGAACACCCGGGATTCTTATATCGTCAGCATTTATGACCTCTGTAACCTTGCCATAGTCGTTGTAGCAAAGCACATTTTTGTCATTCAGGAAAGCTCCGCATTCAGGAACTGACTTTCTTGAAAACTTTACAAGTTTTCCTCTTACGATTGGAGAAAGATTATTTGTAAGTTCGTTGTCGAGGTTGAGGATTGATTTTGAAAATGCATTCTGATGCAAAAGAATATTTTTCTTTGCGTCTATATATTCCTCCATAGTTCCGTGTACATCGAGGTGATTAGGTGCAATATTAGTAATTACGGCAATGTCTGGTGAATTTCTCATTGAAATGAGCTGAAAGCTTGAAAGCTCTATAACAGCGGCATCGTCCTCATGAATGTCCTCAATTATTGGCAGCAAAGCTCTTCCTATATTGCCGCCCTTATGAACATTTTTTCCCTCACGGGAAAGAAATTCCGATATAAGAGTAGTAGTTGTTGTCTTTCCGTCAGAACCTGTTACTCCGTAGATTTTGCAAGGGCAGAGGTCAAAGAAGACCTCCATTTCTGAAGTAATAACTACTCCCCTGTCTCTTGCGGATTTAAGTGCGGGATTATTGAAGTACATTCCCGGTGAACGGAACACAATGTCAAAATCAGTAAGACTGCCAAGGTATTCATCGCCGAGTATATATTTAACGCCAAGTGCTTTCAATTCGTCATACAGTTCGCCCATCTGCTGTGCATTTTTGCGGTCGCAGACAGTAACGTCCATTCCTTTTGAAAGTAAAAGTCTGATTATATTTGTATTTGTAACTCCGGTACCTATAAAAGCAATTTTCTTATCCTTTATTTCATTAAAAAATATTTCTGCTTTAGTCATAATAAGCCTCCGTAAATATATGGTTCATCTATGAAGCACTGATTAAATCACGTTCTTCGGACTAATCTTTCTGCCTTGCGCACTCAGTTTAATCAATGTTTCACTAAAAATTCCCGCAATAAGAATCTTCACCGACAGAAATTGTGCATAATCTGCCAAAAGAAGTGTACTTTATTCTATCGCCGTAGTTTCTCAGCAGACAATACTTCTATTATATCAAATTTACATCATAATTGCAATAATACTTAAGAAATTATTTATTGTTAAAATGTAAAAAAATACCTTGACTGAATTTAAAATAAATATTATAATATATGTATATAGATTAAATATCAAAGGAGCAGTTTAATATGAAAAATATTTTATTTGCCGCATCCGAATGCGTGCCTTTCATAAAAACAGGCGGTCTTGCAGACGTTGTCGGCTCACTTCCACAGTATCTTGATAACACTAAATTTGACGTCAGGGTTATTCTTCCGTATTATTCGTGCATACCGGAAAAATATCGCAATGACTTCAAATATGTCTCTCACTTCTATATGGACTACGGCAAACGTGTTGTCGGAAGCCACGTTGGAATTATGGAATACGATTACAAAGGCATCAAGTTCTATTTTGTCGACAATGAATACTATTTCAAATGCGACACTCCTTACTCAACTGACCTTCGCTGGGATATCGAACGCTTTATCTTCTTCTGTAAAGCTGTCCTCGCAATTATGCCGGTTATCAATTTCAGACCTGATGTCATTCACTGCCACGACTGGCAAGCTTCAATGATTCCTGTTTTCCTGCACTCTGCTTTCGCAACAAATCCGTTCTACAGCTCAACAAAAACAATTATGACCATTCATAACCTCAAATTCCAAGGTGTTTGGAACATTGATACCTTCAAGTACAATACAGCTCTGCCTGACTATATGTTCACTCCAGACAAGCTTGAATTTCATAAAAATGCAAATATGCTAAAGGGCGGTCTCGTTTATGCCGATTACATCACAACCGTAAGCGAAACCTATGCTGAAGAAATAAAATATCCTTTCTTTGGCGAAAATCTTGACGGTCTGCTTCGTGCACGCTCTATGTCACTTCGTGGCATCGTAAACGGCATCGACTACAAATCATTCGACCCTAAAAACGATAAGCTCATAAACAAAAACTATGACTCATCAAGCTTCCGTGACGGCAAGGCTTCTAATAAAACTTCTTTACAGCAGGAACTTAATCTGCCTGTAGATAATTCAAAGTTTATGATAGCTATAATTTCACGCCTTACAGACCAGAAGGGTCTTGACCTTGTAAATTACGCTATCGAAAGAATTGTCGACCCAAATACTCAGCTTGTCGTTGTCGGCACAGGCGAACAAAGATACGAAAATCTGTTCAGACATTATCAGTGGAAATATCCTGACAGAGTTTCGGCTAACATTCTTTACTCAGACGGTCTTGCAAGAAGACTTTATGCTTCCGCTGATGCTATTCTTGTTCCGTCACTCTTTGAACCATGCGGTCTGACTCAGCTTATGTCACTCAGATATGGCACCGTTCCGATTGTAAGAGAAACAGGCGGTCTTAAAGATACTGTACAGCCTTACAACGAATTTTCATCAAGTGGCACAGGCTTCTCATTTGCAAATTACAATGCCGACGAAATGCTCAACACTATTAATTATGCAAAAAGCGTTTTCTTCGATACACGCCGTGAGTGGGACAAATTAGTCTACCGTGGAATGAAAATGGACTTCTCATGGAACAGCTCCGCAAAACAGTACGAAGGTCTTTACAGTTGGCTTATAGGCGAATAGAATTTATTAGCTAAAGGACATTTCTAAAAACCTCTTTTTAAAAAAATAAATCGGACGCTCAGAAAGCGTCCGTTTTTATTGCATTTTTTAGGAATGTCCTGTAATCTATTGCGATTTTTCATCATATATATTTACTATCCACTGAAATTTAAGCAAAGTCATATGTATTGGAGTGAGATGATGAAAAGTCAGCCAAACCAAAGAGCTGTCATTTTAGGACAGTTCATTCTGGAAAATAAAGCTACTGTAAGAGCTGCGGCTAAACAGTTTGGAATAAGTAAAAGTACTGTACATAAAGACGTAAGCGAGCGTCTGCCGCTGATAAATTCCGCACTGTATGCAAAAGTAAAAGAAATACTGGAAATTAATAAGCAGGAACGCCATATCCGTGGTGGACTTGCAACCAAAATAAAATATCAGAAGCTTGCATTGCTGCATAATAATTGTGAAACTTATGTTTACTCACGGCACTGCACAAAAAAATAACAACAAGTTCCAAGAAAGATAAAAGCGTCAGACTTTAAAAAGGTCCGACGCTTTTTGTAAGTTTAGGTTGTATAAAAGGTATATTTTATTCCTTAGGCTTTTCTTCTGATTTATCTGAGTTTACGCCAGCAGCACTGACATTTGCTGTCGAAGCATTGCGTCCGTTTTTATAGAACTCCGTATCAACCGGAAGATTCTTTTTCTTCAGACGTGTTCGCATACTGTCACAGAACATCGGATAAACAACAGCAAAAAACGGAACGGCAAGTATCATACCTATGAATCCAAAGAATCCGCCTCCGATTACGATTGAAAACAGAATCCAGAAAGCATTTACGCCAAGTTGATTTCCGAGTATTTTCGGTCCGAGAATATTTCCGTCGAATTGCTGAAGAATAAAAATCATTATTACAAAAGCAATTGTCTGTTTCGGATTTGAAAGAAGAATAAGTACACCTGACGGAATCGCTCCGATAAAAGGTCCGAAAAACGGAATCATATTGGTTATTCCCACAATTACGCTGATAAGAACCGTATAAGGAAGCCCCATAATCGACATAGCTATAAAGCAAAGTATCCCGATTATGAAAGAATCAAGTGCTTTTCCGGATAAAAACGAAATGAATTTATCGCTTGCATCGCCTGCGACTTTAAGTATAGAAGCACTGTGTCTGCGGTTAAACAATGCACATATGGTCTTTTTTGTCTGGGCAAGGAATGTTTCCTTACTGAAAAGGATATATATTGCAACAATTGAGCCGATAAGGAAATCCTTTATGCCAAGTATCAAAGACCATGCACTTCCTGTAAGACTTGCGAGCATTCCGTCCTTTGAAAACAGATTTTCAAGTTGCGGCTTAAGTGAATTTGCCATAGAAAGTGCCAATGATTCGATATTATCCATCTGGTCGTAAACGAATGCTTTCAGTTCAGGATTTGCGTTATTTATCTTTGCATATTTTTTTTCAATGAAGCTCTGGATATTATCGAAATAAGACTGAATGTTACCGAGAATATTTTCAAGACTCGCAATTATTTCCGGAACTATGCTTGCAATTATAGCTATAATTCCCGCAAAGAAAACTGTCATAGTAACGAGAAGAGCGAGCGAACGTGTAATTTTCTTATGTTCTTTTTTCTTGTTTACAAGTTTTGCGATATATTTTTCAAAGAACTTCAGAAGTGGGTTAAGCAGGTACGCTATAACAAATCCCCATATTATTGGAGCAGTTATTTTCACAAGCTTACCTATATAAACCTGAATCATTGAAAATTTAAAAAGAATTACCAATATAAGAAGGCACAATGCAAACGTCATAAGTACATAGCCTGATATGGTATTGTACTTTGAATTAAACTTAAATTTCATCGGCTTCCTCCAAGAAAGACATTTTTGGTTACCTCTAAAAACTACTTTTGATAAAAAACAGCTATGAATGGCATCTGCTTTTCACTTAGAATTTGTCTTCACTTAATCAAACAAGTTTATAGGGGGTACCTTTTTATTATTCCGTAAGCATTTTTGTAACAATTTCTTTTACAATTCCCGGATTTGCCTTACCTTTTGAAGCTTTCATACACTGACCGACGAGGTATCCAAGTGCATTTGTCTTACCATTTTTATAATCAGCAACAGATTTTTCATTTTCAGCAAGAATGTCCTTTGCAAGCTGCTCAAGGAAGCCTGTATCTGAGTTCTGAACGAGTCCTTGTTCTTTTATGATGTCAGCAGGATCTTTGTCATCGCTAAGAATGATTTCAAAGACCTTTTTTGCTGCTGAATTTGAGATGCTGCCTTTTTCAACTTCTGCGAGAAGATCTGCAAGTCGCTGAGCAGTAAGAGGTGTTTCTATAATGCTCTTTCCTGTATCATTGCTGTATTTTGAAATATCAGCGAGAATCCAGTTGCTTATGATTTTAGGCGAGCATTTTCCGAGTGCCGTACACTCATCGAAAAGCTTTGATTTATCAACTGCTTCTGCAATAAGAGTAGCGTCTATCTGAGAAAGTCCGAGCTGCTTTACATATCTTGAAACCTTTTTATTAGGCAGCTCAGGAATACTTGCTTTAAGAGCCTTGATTTTTTCCTCATCAACAACAATGGTCAGCAGGTCAGGTTCCGGAAAATAGCGATAGTCCTGAGCGTCTTCCTTAGTTCTCATCGTAAAGCTCATACCCTTGGCATCGTCCCATCTTCTTGTTTCCTGAATAACTTTTCCGCCTGATTCAAGAAGTTCTATCTGACGTTTTGCTTCATACTCGATGCCTCTTACTGCACCGCTGAAGCTGTTTACGTTTTTCATTTCGCATCTCGTTCCGAACTCAGCTGCACCTTTTTCACGGACTGAAACGTTGACATCACATCTTATAGAACCTTCCTGCATTTTGCAGTCGGATATATTTATATATTGCAGTATAGATTTTATTGTATCAAGGTAAGCCTTAGCTTCTGCTGAGCTTCTGATATCAGGTTCTGAAACAATTTCGATAAGTGGAACTCCGCATCTGTTAAGGTCGACAAGTGAGCCTGAGAATGATTCATCGTGAAGGAGCTTTCCTGCGTCCTCCTCGATATGTATTCTTGTAACACCGATAGTTTTTTCTTCGCCGTCAACCATAATGTCAAGATGACCGTTTTCGCACAGAGGAACTTCTGCCTGAGAAATCTGGTATGCCTTAGGCAGGTCAGGATAGAAGTAATTTTTTCTGTCCTGTTTGCAGACACTATTGATTTTGCAGTTAAGGGCGTGTCCCATTTTTATAGCATATTCAACGACTTTTTCGTTAAGAGTCGGAAGTGTTCCCGGCATTCCCATACAAATCGGGCATACCTGAGTATTTACTTCAAGTCCGAAAGCATTGCGGCAGTTGCAGTAGATTTTTGATTCTGTATTAAGCTCGGCGTGTACCTCAAGTCCCACGACCATTTCATAATCTTTCATATTATATCTCCTCTGAATTAAAGTGCTTTGGAAATTACGTCAAAACCGCCGACGAGGTTTTCGTAAGCGTTGGCAGCATTCAGCAGTGTCTGTTCCTTGAATTTATCTGCAATGAACTGCATACCCAAAGGCATATTTTTATATGAGCTTTTTCCGCAAGGCATACTTACAGCAGGAAGTCCTGCAATATTGACCGTAACCGTGCATACATCACTGTAGTACATTTTCAGTGGATCTCCGATATTTTCGCCGATTTTGAAAGCTCTTGACGGAACTGTAGGAGTTGCGATGATATCGCACTCTGAAAATGCTTCTGAAAACTCCTGTGAAATTTTTCTCTGAACAAGCTTTGCCTTTTTATAGTATGCGTCATAGAATCCGGAGCTAAGTACGAATGTACCGAGCATTATACGTCTTTTTACCTCATCGCCGAAACCTTCGCTTCTTGTTTTTTCGTACATATCGGTAAGTCCGTCATAGTCCTTTGCACGATAGCCGTATTTTACGCCGTCAAAACGTGCAAGGTTTGACGAAGCCTCAGCAGAAGCAATGATGTAGTATGTATTGATTGCGTATTCGGTACTTGGAAGTGAAATTTCTTTAATGCTTGCACCATTTGCTTCAAGAAGCTTTATTGCATTATAAACAGACTGTTTTTCCTCATCATCGATACCCTCGCCGAAGTACTCCTTAGGAACGCCTATTTTCAGACCCTTTGCACTGTCTGTAAGATTTGCGAGTAAATCAGGATATGCAATATCCTTTGAAGTAGCGTCCATTGCATCGTGACCGCTTATAAGACTTTGCATCATAGCAACGTCCTTTACAGATTTACCCATAGGTCCTATCTGGTCAAGAGAAGATGCAAATGCAACAAGACCGTAACGTGAAACGCTTCCGTAAGTAGGCTTCAGTCCGACAACTCCGCAAAGAGCAGCAGGCTGTCTTATAGAGCCGCCTGTATCCGAACCGAGTGTTACTATAGCTTCACCTGCAGCAACAGCTGCTGCCGAACCGCCTGAAGAACCGCCCGGTACGCAATCTGTATCGTGAGGATTATGTGTCAGGTGCATATAAGAGGTTTCGGTTGAAGAACCCATAGCGAACTCGTCCATATTCATTTTGCCTGTTATGACCATACCTGCATCGGCAACCTTCTGTGCGACTGTTGCATTGAACGGCGGAACGTAATTTTCGAGCATTTTTGAAGAACACGTTGTACGCAGGCCCTTTGTTGAAATGTTATCCTTGATACCTATAGGGATACCTGCAAGAGGATGAATTTCCCTGCCGTCGGCGATAGCCTTGTCAACGGCTTCAGCCTGTGACTTTGCACTCTCGTTTAAAGTAACATAAGCACCTACCTTGTCCTCAACATTATTAATTCTTTCGTTTACATCGCCAAGCAGTTCAACAGCACTGCATTTTTTATTTTTAAGCATCTGTGACAGCTCAAAAGCTGTTTTTTCATATAACTTCATTTCAATAACTTCCTTTACTCAACGGTTTTCGGTACAACAAGACAGCCTGCCTGAACCTTTGGAGCATTAGCTATAAGCTCGTCTCTTGTAAATTTATTCGGAACAGCCTTATCCTCTCTGAGCTTCATTGGATTTGAAGCATCAAGTGTCAGCTCGTCGCTGATTTCTGGGAGTTTGTCTACCATAGCGACAATATTTTCCATATCCTTTTCAAATTTTTCCAGCTTTTCGTCCTCAATTCTGAGGCGTGAAAGCTTTGCAATATGCTTGATATCTATACTCATTTTATATTCCTCCTATTTTAGCCCTGCAAATCATAATTTATCAGCAGGGTAATTTTCAATTAAATAGATATGCGTTTTAAAAAACTGCTCAAAAAATTTTATCTTATCATATATCTTTTCGGCATCATATTTTTCATTGCTGACAATCCATTTGGTTTCAACGTCATCATCTCTTACCGAAACAGCAATCACATTGCCAACATAGCTTTCAACAGGATAATCAATTTTGCTGTCAAGTATATATGCGTCCTGCCATGCACCGTCACCGCCGATTACGCCGTCTACAAAGCCATAATTGACCTCATATCTATGGCCATGGTGAATATAACCGATTGGTCTGTCAACCGTAACTTTAACTTTCATACATTACTCGTTCATCTTTAGAAATTCTTCTTCTGAAATAACGGTAATTCCAAGCTCTTGTGCTTTTAAAAGCTTGCTGCCGGCGTCTTCTCCTGCAACGACAAAGCTTGTCTTTTTGGAAACTGATGATGAAACCTTACCGCCAAAGCTTTCGATAATTGCCTTAGCCTCATCACGCTTGAGCGTTGGCAGAGTTCCGGTCAGAACGAAAGTAAGTCCTGCAAATCTGTTATCACCGCTGCTTTTCACCGAATAATTCATATTTACGCCAAGACTTCTGAGTTTTTCTATAAGTGCAATGCGGTGAGGTTCTTTCATAGCGTTGCAGAAATTCTCTGCCATCACGTCACCGAAGCCGTCTATAGAGGCGATGTCGGATTTTTCCGCACTGAGCAGAGCGTCCATTGAGTGAAATTTCTCACAAAGCAGAACTGCTGCACGCTGACCGATATTTCTTATGCCCAGTCCGAAAACGAGCCTGTCGAGCTGATTATTTTTTGAATTGGCGATAGCCTTTATCAGATTGTCGGCGGATTTGTCAGCAAATCTTTCAAGACTTATAAGGTCGTCATGAGACAGCGTATATAGGTCGGCAGCCGAATGAACGAGATTTTTATCTGTAAGCAGCTTCATATTTGCAGGGCCGAGACCGTCAATATTCATAGCACCTTTTGAAGCGAAGTGTACAAGGTTTTTGAGAAGCTGAGCCGGACACTCGCTGTTCGGGCATCTTAGTACACTTTCGTCGTCATATCTTACAGAAGCCGTACCGCATACCGGACAAACCGACGGAAGCAGAAACGGTACAGAATTTTCCTGATGATTTACTGATTTTAAAACTTCAGGAATAATTTCGCCTGCTTTTCTCACAACGATTGTATCGCCTATTCTGATATCTTTTTCGTCGATGAAGTCCTGATTATGCAAGACCGCACGGGAAACGGCAGTACCTGCAAGGATTATCTGTTCAAATACAGCAACCGGAGTAATAGCACCTGTTCTGCCGACATTTACTTCGATGTCGAGCAGCTTTGTTTCTTTTTCTTCCGGAGGAAACTTATAAGCCACAGCCCATTTTGGAACTTTGGTTGTTGCTCCGAGAGCTTCACGGTGAGCAAAGCTGTTGACCTTTATTACAACGCCGTCAATATCGTAAGCAAATTCATTTCTTTCTCTGCCGATGCGGTTGATTTCATCATAAATCTCGTCATATCTTGTGCAAAGCAAAAAAGTTGGTATCGTACGGAATCCGAGCTGTTTAAGGTATTCAAGTGACTGCTTGTGTGAGGAAAGCTCTTTTCCGTCAATCTGCTGAACATTAAAAACGAATATATCGAGTTTTCGCTGAGCGGTTACGGCAGAATTTTTCTGGCGAAGCGAACCTGCCGCAGCATTTCTTGGATTTTTGAAAGGCTGCTCATCCAGAAGCTCCTGCTGTTCAATCAGAGAGAAAAAGCTTTCACGAGGCATATATACTTCACCACGAACCTCAATAAATTCGGGAGCGTTGCGAAGTTTCAGAGGAATAGATTTTATAGTTTTCAGATTTTCAGTAACATCCTCGCCAACGAATCCATCGCCTCTTGTAGAACCTCGTGTAAATACGCCGTTTCTGTACTCAAGTGAGACTGACAGACCGTCTATTTTAGGTTCAACAACGTATTCAGGCGAATTTACTTCCGTACGGCATTTAGAAACAAAATCCTGAACCTGTTCAAATGAAAAAACATCGGCAAGGCTTCCCATCTGTACGGAATGTGTAACTTTTTCAAAGCTGCTTAAAGCGATTCCGCCGACTCTCTGAGTTGGTGAGGACGTTTGGACAAGCTCCGGGAACTGAGCTTCGAGTGCTTTTAATTCCTGCATCAGCATATCGTAGTCATAGTCATCAACATCAGGGTTGTCGAGAACATAGTAGCTGTAATTATATTTTTCTATTTTTTCTGTAATTTCGTTTATTCTTTTGAGAGCATCATTTTTGTTCAAAGCACGTCCTCCTGAGGAAGCTTCATTAACGAGCTTCTTAAATTGAATAGCCAAAATTATTATAACATATTTTTCCCTTTTATTCCAGTGTTTTAGAAATATTTTCGTAAACCTTTCAAAACAAGGTTTTGAGGTGCGAGAAAAGGTTCTAACAATTAATTCCGGCTTTCACTATTTTTGCAGCCGGAAGCAGAGCCGAGAATATTATCCGGAACATCGCCTACAATCACGGTCTGAGCTATAAGGAATTCAAATTCACTTTTTGTATCGAAAGAGTAAAGTGGCAGTGAAGATTCCATATTGACGGTTATTACAGCAGAAATGCTGTGGCAGGTCTGATTGAGTCCTGCCGAAGTAAACTGACCGGTAAGCTTTACGTCAGCTTCTCCCTCAGGGCATATACGCAGTGGAATTTTAGGACCTTTGCCTGCCATAAGATACGAATCGGTAAGTGAGCCCAAAGGAATTTTTGCACTGCTGAGCATATTCTTGTTGAGTGTATTGTTGACAAGCACCGTAAGCTCTGACTGAACCTTGTTGATTGTATAGCTCATTGTTTCGATTGAAACCGGTTTGCCGCTCTCATCGTAAAGTACGGCAGCGAAATTATCATATGTATATTTATTTTTTTCAAGATATTGTGAAACGCATCTGCTTATAGCGATATCAGCAGCTTGTTTTGAATAATGTCTGCCTTGTTTTACAGCAATTGGTTTTACCGAGTGGTCAATAAGCAGTGTTGTCATAACTAAAACAGTAAGTGCTGAAAATAAGCATATTGTAGTTTTAATACTTTTGACTTTATGTTTTCTGCGTATTCTCATAAATCACCGCCTGTCAGACGAAGTTTGCAGAGCAAATTTTGGCGGCACAAGGCCGCCTTTAGCTTTACGAGTTGCCAAAGCAGCCATCGCATCTGCCATTGCAGCCGCAATCGTCCGAGCAATCGAGTGTTATTGGAGAAAACTCCTCGGTAGGAAATTTAATTTTTTCAAATATTTCGCACGGAGTAGTTTCACTGTCGCAGCAGCATTCCTTTTTAGGAATAGTGTAGTTGTAAGTAGGAACCATTATTGTAACCGGTCGTGTAAGCTCAACAACAGAGAACATTCCGAGTGTAAGTACAACTCTTCTGCGTCTGCTGTTCTGCTGAGCAGTATCTGCCGCATCGTCATCGGTATCACCGTTAGCGGAGTCTCTGCAGGTATTTTTAATTTTTGTTTCAAGTGCGATTGGTTCAACTATAGAAACGTTTGCAGTTGGTAGGTTAACGGTTGAGCAGCAAGAGTTTGTTGTACCGATAGAAGTACCGTTGCTGAAGAAAGTTTTTGTATTTGATTCACTGCCGTAAAGTATGCAGTTTTTGCTTGCATAAGCTGTACCGTAAAGTGTCATCGGTGTGTCGCACGCTCTGGTGTAAGCCTGAAGTTCAACATTGAAAGTATATGTCAGGTCTATTGAATAAAAGCCTTTATTAAACGGAACAGGCTCTATGCTTATACATATGTCGTTTACGGTAATACATTTGGTTTTCACAACGTTGATATTTGAAGGCAGCTCAGACTTTTCATTGAGATGAACAACAACACCTCTCAGGCAGTCTCTGTCGCTGCAGCTGTCAAAGACCTTATCGACTTTTATTGGTACTACATCACGTCCGCCGCCGCACGAGCTTAAATCTTCACTCATAATAATCCTCCTGAAATGAATTAAAGTAATCTTCTTACTTCATTTATATCATATTCAGGAGGATTCATTTTAGTGACTGTTTATCAGCTGTTTTTGTCAACCTTATGGAATTTTTTAAGATTTCCTATTTTTTCGTTTCTTTCGTCAAGAACCTTTTCTACTTCCGACCATTCAAGACCTTGATTTGCACATAATACCATTACATGGTAAAGGAGGTCATTTATTTCATTTTTAAGCTCGTTGTTATCGTTGTTTTTGGCAGCAATAACGGTTTCAGTAGCTTCCTCGCCGATTTTCTTGCAGATTTTATCAACACCCTTGTCAAACAGGTAGCAGGTGTAAGAATTTTCCTGAGACTGACCCATCTGATAGTCAGCCTTTCTCTGTTTTATAACTTCAAAAATTTCCTCATATACTGTCATTTAATTATTCTCCTTATCATTATAGATTTCATTGAAAAAGCAGCTATACTCACCGGTATGACAAGCAACACCCGTCTGCTCAACATTTACAAGCAGCGTATCATTGTCACAGTCGCCGTAAATCGAAACGACTTTTTGCAGATGTCCGCTTGTTGCACCCTTGTTCCAGTATTCCTGTCTTGAGCGGCTCCAGAACCATGTATAGCCAGTTTCAAGTGTTTTCTTCAAGCTCTCCTTGTTCATATACGCAAGCATAAGAACTGTTTTTGTATTAACCTCATAGCAAATTGCAGGGATAAGTTCACCCTTTTCAAAAAATTTGTCAAGGTCGTTCAGATCAATTTTTACTGAACCCATTATAATTCTCCTAAATTTATTTTAATGTTCCGTCATCATTAAATTTTGATTTTAATGCTTTTTCAACTATTGGAATTGATGCAAGTATAAGCATTACCTGCAAAAATTCCGATACGAGCATAATAATAACCTGAATTTTATTATCCAAAAAGAAATACGTTATGCACAATAAAGAAAAGGCCAAAAATATGACAGTACCATATTTTATCCATAACTCTGCACATTTTTTCTGTGCAAACTGCCACGTTTCGTCATTTATCATTGAGCGTGATGTTCTATAGCCGATAATTGAATTTATTGATTTGGGTGGATATTTTTTTGTTATAATGCCTAAAAGCAAAATTAAAAACGGAATAAGCAATGTAAAAACTATATTGAAAGCAATCATAAAAATCACACTTTATCTTATAATAATTCCTGCATTTCTGCAATAATCTTTTACCTGACCGACTGTAAGCTCGTGAAAATGGAAAAGAGATGCCGCAAGTGCAGCAGTAGCACCTGTTTTTTCGAAAACTTCAGCAAAGTCATTGATTTTTCCTGCACCGCCACTTGCTATTACAGGAATACTGCACGCATTGCATACAGCATCAAGCATTTCAATATCAAAGCCCTCTTTTGTACCGTCAGCGTCAATGGAGTTCAGGCAAATTTCTCCTGCACCCAAGGCTTCAATTTTTTTTACCCAATCGATAAGGTCGAGCTTCATATCAATTCTGCCACCATTAATATATACAGTCCATTTTTTATCTGCGATTTTCTTTGCATCTATTCCAACGCATATGCACTGACTTCCGAAAACGTCCGCACCGTCCTTTATAAGCTGAGGATTTTTAACTGCCTGTGAATTTACCGAAACCTTATCTGCACCTGCTCTGAGAGTTTCTCTTATGTCGTCAACGGTTTTGATGCCTCCGCCGACAGTAAGTGGCACGAATACTTTTTTGGCTGTTTCTCTTACAACGTCAAGAAAGACTCCTCTGCCCTCAAAAGATGCTGTGATGTCATAAAAAACTATCTCATCAGCACCCTGTCTGTTGTATTCCTCAGCACATTCAACAGGGTTTCCGACATCTTTGATTCCCTCAAAATTAACGCCTTTTACCACTTTGCCGTTTCTTACGTCAAGACACGGAATTATTCGTTTTGCAAGCATCTCACTGCACCTCCGCATATTCTACAGCGTCTTTAAGACTGAGTGTACCTTTGTAAAGCGATTTACCGCAAATAGTGCCGTACAGACCCATTTCCTTACAGATTCTGATATCGTTCATTGTATGAACACCGCCGCTTGCAATGATACAGCACTTTTTGGCAGTACCATCGTAAAGCTCTTTTAACTGGTGAGCGTTTACTCCGGAAAGAGTTCCGTCTTTGGAGATATCTGTAAAGATAAAGTATTTTACGCCTTCTGATATCATTTTATTTGCAAGGTCAATGTAGTTTACGTCTGAAGCTTCAAGCCAGCCCTCAGTAGCAACCATACCATCAAGTGCATCTATTCCTACGACAATCTTTTCGCTGCCGAACTTTTCAACAGCATCACTTACAAGCTTTGGATTTTTAAGTGCAGCCGAACCGAGAATAACTCTGCTTATTCCCATTTTAAGGTATTCGTCGATTGTTTCGAGATTTCTTATTCCTCCGCCGAGTTCGACCTTGAGATTAGTTTTTTCGGCAACATCGGTATAAATTTTTGTATTTACAGGTCTGCCTTCTTTTGCACCGTCAAGGTCTACCATATGAATCCAGCCTGCTCCTGCTGTTTCAAAGCTCTTAGCCGTTTCAAGGTAATCTGATGCGACCTTTTCGACTGTATTGAAATCGCCTTTGAACAGTCTCACACAGTTTCCGTCTTTTATATCAATTGCAGGAAGTATTATCATTTTACAAGTCCTCCGAATTTTCTGAGAATGCCAAGTCCGGTATTGCCACTTTTTTCAGGGTGAAACTGAGCGCCGTAGACATATTTGCCGTCATAGACAAGTGATGGAATCTTTCCGTCGTATTCGCAGTAAGCCGCAATAAAACTATCATCACATTCGGCTTTGTAGGAATGAACGAAATATACATATGGATTCTGTCCAAGCTCCTTTGTAAGTTCACATTCGTTCAGTACTTCGAGCTTATTCCAGCCCATATGAGGTATTATAAGCTTTGAGTTATCCATTTTTTTCACGGAACCCGGAATGAGTCCAAGACCGCTGCACTCCTCAAATTCGTAGCCTTTTTCAAACAAAAGCTGCATTCCCAGACATATGCCTAAAAACGGTTTTTTATGAGCCTCTGTCTTTATGGTATCAATAAGACCGCTTGATGCAAGCATTTTCATTGCTTCAGGAAATGCCCCTACTCCGGGAAGTATAATTTCGTCGGAATTTCTGATTTCTTCTGCATCGGAAGTAAGAATACTTTTAAGTCCGAGATAATCCAGTGCATTTTTTACGCTGAAAATATTTCCTGCACCGTAATCGACAATAGCAATCATCATATTACTCCCTTCGTAGAAAGAGTTTTTCCGTTTTCGTTCAAAGCTACAGCCTGTTTCATTGCATGGGCAACCGACTTGAAAACGGCTTCGCATTTATGGTGGTCATTTGTTCCATAAACGAGATTGATATGAAGCGTTATACCTGCATTGAAAGCAAAAGCACGGAAAAATTCTTCTGTAAGGCACGCATCGAACTCGCCGATTCTGTCATTTGTATAATCGACATTGAAAACAAGGTAAGGTCTGTTGCTTATATCAAGGCTCGTGAATGCAAGTGATTCGTCCATAGGTATATAAGCTGTACCGTATCGTACAATACCGGATTTGTTTCCGAGAGCCTTTCCAATAGCCGTACCAAGGGCTATTCCTGTATCTTCAACAGTATGATGACCGTCAACATAGAGGTCGCCCTTTACGTCGATATCGCAGCTTATCCCGCTGTGAGCCGAAAAAGCTGTAAGCATATGGTCAAAGAAACCTATTCCTGTAGAGATATGATTTTCACCGCAGCCATCGAGTCTTACGCTTATTTTTATTTGTGTCTCACGGGTATTTCTTTCAACTGTAGCCTGTCGCATAAATCATTATCCTTTCCGGCAATTTTTCATAATATCTTCCAAAGCGGCAATAAGGGACTTCATTTCTTCCGGAGTACCTATTGAAATTCTGAGAAACTGGTTTATTCTCGGTTTATTCCAGTGACGTACAAATATCCGACGTTTTTTCAGTTCGTCAAAAATCAACTGTGCATCAAACTGTGGGTGCATAGCAAAAATGAAGTTACTTTTTGAATCTGGAAAAATAAAACCGAGTCGTTTAAGCTCTGCCTTGGTATTTTCACGAGTCTTTACAATTTTGCCTGTTGTTTCGAGGAAATACTGTTTGTCTTTTACCGCAGCGGCACCGCAAATCTGTGTAATATGGT
>JALCDN010000026.1 GCA_022641595.1 Ruminococcus sp.
CTGTAATTATCAATTGTTTGAAAAGGCTTTATTTTATACATAGCATTTGGCATATGAGTATGACATAATAAGCCATATTAAACAATATTTAAGAATAATTAAATGGAGAAATAAAATGATTAGAATCGCTATTTGTGATGATGAGGAGATCATATGTTCCGTCATTGAAAAATATTTGCTTCTTGCTTGCAGCAGACTTCACATTGAATCAGAGATTGATATATTCGTAACAGGCTCTATGTTGAAAAATCATCTGAGAAACGGTAACGTTTACGATATTTTCTTCCTTGACATATTATTAAAAGATGATACAGGAATTTCAATAAGTAACTGCATAAGAAATGAGATAATGGACGAATCTGCTCAAATTATATATGTTTCAGGAAAAACCGGATATGATAGGCAGTTATTTGAATTCCGTCCGTTCTCTTTTATAGAAAAACCGTTCAGCGCTGAAATAATCCACAATACCCTCGAAAAATATATCAGAATCTACGGCAATAAAAGTAATCTGTTTTATTATAAGTACGGACATGATACATATTCCGTCAATTTAAGAGATGTTCTGTATTTTAAAAGCAATAGAAAACTTATAGATATTATTATGTTATCAAGTCATAATGAATTCTACGGCAAAATGAATAGCATCATTGATAATCTAAGTCAATATGATTTCATTTCTCCGCATAAGTCTTACATTATAAACCATCAATACATAAGAACATATCAGGCTAATGCAATTATTATGGTTAATGGAGATGAAATTCCTATTTCAAAAAGAAAAAAAGATGGTATGTTTAAGACAATCTTGCCAAATAGTAGGAAAAACGGTATAATTTAGATATTTACAGCATTTTTTGTCTTTGCAAGCCAAATTATAATGGTCCGTCACAAAATAAGAAAAAATCCGCCTTTTAAAGACGGATTTTTTATAACTATCAAAAATGATATTGTATTCAGATTGAGCATTTATTATACTCATCGTCAGAGACTTCTTCACACCATTCATTTGAGCAATTTTCTCCGGGTACTTCTATAGCAAGATGTGAAAACCAGCTGTCATTAGCTGCACCGTGCCAATGTTTGACTTCCGGCGAAATATTGACAACATCGCCAGTATGTAGCTTACGAACTTCGTGTCCCCACTCTTGGTAGTATCCACTACCTGCAACACAAACAAGAATCTGTCCGCCGCCTTTTGAAGCATGATGAATATGCCAGTTATTGCGGCATTTGGGTTCAAATGTCACATTATAAATGCCAACCTGTTGAGTTGACAGCGGTGCAAGGTAGCTCTGACCTACAAAATATTTTGCATAAGCGTCATTTGGCTGACCTATTGGAAAAATCATTTTATTTGCGTGTGCAGATTTTTCGTCAGTGACATCATCGTTCCATACATCTTTTGCCATATTGAATACAGCCCATGCTTTGCTCCAGCCACAATAAAATGCTGCATGAGTGACTATTTCAGCAATTTCTGTTTTTGTTATACCATTTGCTTTTGCGGTTTGCAAATGGTATTTGAGTGAGCTGTCAGTAAGTCCCTGAGACATAAGTGCAACGACTGTTACAAGGCTGCGGTCACGAAGTGAAAGCTTGTCGGTTCTTGACCACACTTCACCGAATAATACATCATCGTTAAGTTCTGCGAATTTTGGGGCAAAATTCCCAAGCTGATTTCTTCCTGCTGTTTGTTTTACAGTCATAATAATTTCTCCTTTTATAGATGCTCTTAAACAATATAGAGCCATTTTCTATGTTGTTTTGATAGAGTATTGCAAGTTTTTCTGACGACATATTTTTGCTTTTATGCAAACAGAAAAATCCAAGAGTTAGTTGGCACGTCAATAGATATCATACAGTAATCTCAATGATATTATTTTCAAATCCAAGCACGGAGCTTTCGTAATAGCCGTCACCCGTTATACGAGGACAACTTATAATATCAAATCCGTCTGATTTAAGAGAATTTGTAATCTTATCAACTTTATCTTTACTGCCAACGCTCAAAGCAATATGAGCATATCCGAGTTCCGTTAAAGCATTACTGTTTTGAGCAATCTGAGGTTTATTCATTATTTCAAGTCTTGCACCGCCATCAAAGCTTAGGAAAAACGATCTGAAATTAGTTTTTGCATTGAAATATTCGTCATTTGACACAGCGTCAAAATATTTCATAAAAAAATTTCTTGCGGCATATAAATCATTTACATAAATAGCAACGTGATCTATTTTCATAAATTCTCCTGTTAATTCAAGGCATATCACACTATGGTTACCTCTAAAAACTCATTTTGAGAAAAGAAGCTATATACGGCATCTACTCCGTCAATCTCCCTCTGAATATGCAACAGCACCCCTTTGTAATGTTTCCATTTAAGCTACAACACCTGTCTGCTTTTCCTTAATCAAACGGGTTTTCAGAAGCACCCATATATAATTCAGCAAATAAAATTTTCTCGAAATACCACTATTCAAGAATACTGATGATATCGTCAGCGGACATATGCATAATATCGCCCTCACCGTTGACAGCAATGTCATACAATTCGGCTTTACTTTGCTGAAGTTTGCGGATATTTTCCTCAATAGTTTTTTCTGTAATAAGCTTATAAATCTGAACATTTCTTTTCTGGCCAATACGGTAAGCTCTGTCGGAAGCTTGATTCTCGGCAGAAACGTTCCACCACGGGTCGTAGTGAATAACGATATCGGCACCTGTGAGATTAAGACCTGTGCCGCCGGCTTTAAGTGAAATAAGAAACACCTTGGTATCGTCCTCATTGAATTGGTTGACAAGCCTTATACGTTCATTAGGCTTAGTTTTGCCGGTAAGTGTATAGAAGCTTATATCAAGTTTATTGAGTCGCTTAGAGATGATATCGAGCATTGAAGTAAACTGTGAAAACAAAAGAATTTTGTGACCGGAATTAACGCAGCTATCAATAAGTTCGATACATTGTTCAAGCTTTGCACTTGAGCCTTTGTAGTTTTCGTATACAAGGGCAGGGTCACAGCATATTTGTCGAAGTCTTGTAAGCATAGCGAGAATTTTAATACGTTCCGTATTGCTGTCAAAATTTTTGCCGAGACTCATTTTGATTTCGGCTACATTAGCCGAATACACTTTGCTTTGTTCAGATTCCATTTCTGCGTAAAGTATGGATTCAGTTTTATCAGGAAGTTCTGAAAGAACTTCCTTTTTTAGTCGTCTAAGTATAAACGGAGATACAATTTTTTGCAGTGTAGAAACAGCCTTGCTGTCGCTTTTGGCAACAATGGGAGTTTCAAAGTTCTTTTTGAAATATGTGTAATTGAAAAGATAATCCGGCATAATGAAGTCAAAAATGCTCCAAAGCTCAGCAAGACTGTTTTCTACCGGAGTACCCGTAAGAGCATATCTTATTTGAGAATTAAGTCCCTTTACGGCTTTTGAAGCCTGAGTGGAATGATTTTTGATATACTGAGCCTCATCAACGAACTGAAAATGGAAATTCATATCCTCATATTTTGCGATGTCACGAGTGAGCAGTGAATAAGATGTGACAACAACGTCATAATTTTGTGCTTGCTCAATGAGTTCATTTCTGGCAGATGCTATACCGGTTACAATAATGGAGCTGAGTTCCGGAGCAAATTTTTTAATTTCATTTTCCCAGTTGAGTGTAAGCGATGACGGACAAATAACGATATTGAGCAGATGCTCGTCTGATTTTTGTTTTGCATCGAGCATAAGAGCGATAGCCTGAATTGTTTTGCCAAGGCCCATATCATCAGCAAGAACTCCGCCAAAGCCGTAAGCAGAAATAGTTTTCATCCATCTGAAGCCGTATTTCTGATAATCACGCATAATGTCGTCAAGTGACTGTGGAACCTGAGCTTTTTCCGAATCCTCGATAGTTGAATTGTAGTTAATTACGGTTTCCTTGAAATCGTTGCTGCGTTTGACTCGAAGGTTACCGCTTTCACTTTTGAGACTGTCGAGATAGAGCATTCTGTACTTAGGAATGTTGATTTTTTCTTTAAGCAGAGCCTTATCACTGATATTAAGGCTTTCGGTAAACTCAGCGAGTTCGCCGAGGGAATCGTCCATAAGGGCGAAAGAGCCGTCTTTAAGGCGATGATATTTACTTCCTTTTTTGTATGCGGTCAGAACGGAAATGAGTTCGTCATTTGTATAGCCATCGGCTGTTATTTCAAGTTCAAGCAGATTACCGTTTGGTTTTACACCTATTTTCGACTGAACAGGAGGTCTTACAGCAACACGTTTGAATCTTTCGCTTGCGAAAACGTCCATAATTCTGTTAAGAGCCTCAATGCCTTCAGTAAGCATTACATAAACTTTTTCGTCACTTGAAATAACAAGTGGGTGAACGCTATCAGTATCGTCTCTGTCAAAGTATTTAAGCACTTCAGTTTCAATACGTCTTTCCGTAGCATAGTCGCAGAACTGGTTTGATTTCTGTTCATAGAAAGCAGGAAAAATTTTGTCGGCATAATTAAATTCAAGTCTTGCGCAGATAATGCTTCCGTCAGGGCAGTCAAGGTAAAGACTTGCGGATACTTCTGGTGGAATTATGTTCTCAAGAAGTTCCAGACCTTTTATGCTTATATATTTGCAAAGTGGCTTCAGGACTGAATTATAAAATGCGGGCATATCATCTTTTGCAACATAGACGTTATTCATATTTGAGCAGCTCAGCATAAATCTTACAACAGTTCTGTTGAATTTTGCAGATGGAATATAGAATGTTGAATCCTTGCTGTTGAAAAAGCAGGCACCATTTGGTGTGCCATAAACTTGAATACTTTTATCAGGTTTTATTTGGAATCTGTCATTGCTTGCGGCAGAGATTATTACATTTATGACAGGATTTTCAAATTTTACGAAGCACTTCCTGTCATCGCAGTTTACATAATCATCTTTAAAGAGACTGAAAAAGCTCTCAAAACGACCTTCTGTAAGTTCTATATCACGTTTTGTCTGGGAATAATAAGAGTAAGACGAAGCGTCGTGGCTGTAGAAGAACATATATGACAAATCGAGCAATTTTCTGCTTCTTTCATCTATTTCACTGTATGTGTGGACGAAATCAAGAGCTTTACCATATCTATGACTGTAGCCAAAATTGAAATTCATTTTGAGTTTGCAGATATCAGATACAACGTACATCTGAGTTTTGCCTATTTTAAGTGAATAGCTGAGCTTCTGACCGTAAGATGAAATTTCCGGAATAATGTGTATTTTTTCTTCTTCCGGTGCATCAGCAACAACAGCAGAATCAGCCATTCTACAGTAATCGGAAATTAGCGTAGAAACGCCGTTTGAGCTTAAAGTTGATAATTTACTTTCAAACTCTTTTCGCACGGCATATAGTGCGGCGGCAATATGACGGCAAGCAGAATTTTCAGACATTTTGCAGTCACAATCTGAATCTGTTTTAATAATTTCTCCGCTTCCTGTAATTTTAATTTTCACGTCATATATTTTGTCGTCTTCTACAGAAACAGAAATGCAGCCTTTTTTTTCCAAAACAATTTTTTTGACAGCTTTTTTATTTGCTAACTTTTTTCCATGAACAGTACTTGAAGTAGGAATATAGTATTCAAAGTCATTGATATTCATAATTTCAATCCAATCAAATTTAATTAACTATTCTTTAATTATACCACACATATTCACATTTTTCAATCATAATTCCAAAATTAAAGATTTTCGGATTTCAATGTAACAAATTTAGGGTATCTTCAAGGCAAAAATAAAAGCCGCTTCCGTAGCAATGGAAGCGACTATAATTGCTGATAATTTTAATTGCAGATTAATACATACCGCCCATACCGCCGGCAGGCATAGCAGGAGCAGGAGTTTCTTCCTTGATATCTGCAACAAGGCTTTCAGTGGTAAGAACCATAGCAGCGACTGAAGCAGCGTTCTGGAGAGCAGAACGTGTAACCTTAGTAGGATCAACGATACCGGCAGGAATCATATCGCAATAAACCTCATTGTAAGCATCGAAGCCGTAGCCAACCTTGCGTGAACGTCTTATCTTATCGATAATAACGCTGCCCTCAAGTCCTGCATTTTCAGCAATCTGACGGATAGGAGCTTCAAGAACTTTAAGAATGATCTTAGCACCTGTTTTCTCGTCGCCCTCAAGTGAAGCAAGGAGCTTTTCAACAGCAGGAACAGCATTGATGTAAGCAGTACCGCCGCCTGCAACGATACCCTCTTCAACAGCAGCCTTAGTAGCAGCAAGAGCGTCTTCGATACGAAGTTTCTTTTCTTTCATTTCGATTTCTGTAGCAGCACCAACCTTGATAACAGCAACACCGCCTGAAAGCTTTGCAAGTCTTTCCTGAAGCTTTTCCTTATCGAAATCTGAAGTAGAAGTTTCGATAGCAGCCTTTATCTGGTGGATTCTTGACTGAATAGCGTCCTTATTGCCTGCACCGTCAACGATGATGGTATTTTCTTTCTGGATAACTACCTGTTTAGCAGAACCGAGCTGTTCGATAGTAGTTTCAGAGAGTTCAAGACCGAGTTCGCTTGAGATAACCTCGCCGCCTGTAAGAATAGCGATATCCTTGAGCATTTCCTTACGTCTGTCGCCAAAGCCGGGAGCCTTTACAGCAGCAACCTTGAAAGTACCTCTTAAAGTGTTGAGGATAATAGTGGTAAGAGCTTCGCCCTCAACGTCCTCAGCGATTATAACAAGCTTCTTGCCTGTTTTTACGATTTGCTCGAGAAGTGGGAGAATTTCCTGAATAGAGGAAATTTTCTTATCAGTGATAAGCAGGTAAGCGTCATCATAAACGGCTTCCATCTTATCTGAATCTGTGACCATGTAAGGTGAGATATAGCCTCTGTCGAACTGCATACCTTCAACGACTTCGCTGTATGTTTCAGCAGTTTTGCTTTCTTCGATAGTGATAACTCCATCAGAAGTAACTTTTTCCATAGCCTCTGAGATAAGCTTTCCAACCTTTTCGTCAGCGGAAGAAACAGTAGCAACTCTTGCGATGTCCTCAGAGCCGTCTATAGTTTTTGAGTTAGCGACGATTGATTCAACAGCAGTATCTACAGCCTTTGCAATACCCTTTTTAAGAACCATAGGGTTAGCGCCTGCTGCGATGTTCTTCATACCCTCACGGACGATAGACTGAGCAAGCAGAGTAGCTGTTGTAGTACCATCACCTGCTGCGTCGTTAGTTTTAGTAGCGACTTCCTTAACAAGCTGAGCACCCATATTTTCAAAAGCGTCCTCAAGTTCTATGTCCTTAGCGATAGTAACACCATCGTTAGTGATAAGAGGAGCACCATATTTTTTATCAAGAACTACGTTTCTGCCCTTAGGACCCATAGTAATTCTTACGGTATCAGCGAGTTTATCGATACCTGCAAGGAGTGATTTTCTTGCGTCTTCACCGTACTTAATATCCTTAGCCATAGTAAAAATCTCCTTTATAATAAATAATGAATAAAATCAGATAATGTGAAAAAGTGTTGCCGCTTATTACTTAACGATTGCGAGAATGTCGTCCATTTTGACGATAATAAATTCTTCGCCGTCGAGTTTTACGTTAGTGCCGGAGTACTTGGAAATCAGAACCTTGTCTCCCTTAGAAACTGACATAGTGACATCTTTTTTACCCGGACCTACTTCGATAACCTCGGCAACTTCCGGTTTTTCTTTAGCGGAACCTGAAAGGATAATACCGCTCTTAGTAGTTTCCTCAGCTTCAGTCATTTTAACGACAACTCTGTCTTGTAAAGGTTTGATACTCATATTTATTCCTCCTAAAGAATTTATTGAAGTTGATTAAAGGTAACTTTCTGGTTACCTGTTGAAGAAAGAACTTCAATAGAAAAAACTGATAATTAGCACTCTCTTTCCTTGAGTGCTAATTATATTTTACCAACTTCTCAGAAAAAATCAAGTGTATTTTGAAAGTTATATATAAAATCGTGACTTTGCACAACCACTGCCGAAATAAGTGGAAATGCATATACATAATTACTGTAAAAATATGTTATAATTTAGAACTTTTTAGCCGCAGACGGCTTACATTTGTAAGCCGGATTCAGTCGCAAAATAATTTATCGGCAAAATATTTTTAATGCGACTGAATCCGCATATTCGCAGCTTTTAAAGCTGCGAATATCGTCTGCGGTTATAAATACAACATTATCAAAGTTCTTTTCAAGAGAAAGCATATGATGCAATGCGATTACAGCATAATTATAGGGCACCTCTAAAAACTCGTTTAATTAAGGAAAAATCAGATAGGTGCGTCAGCTTCAAGGAAATCTTCCGAAAGCGTGCTGTCGCACTATGAGGAAGGTTAACAAAGTAGATGCCGTGCATAGCTGTTTTTTCTCAAAAGGAGTTTTTAGATGTGCCCTATATATACTGTGTAAATTAAAATCCGTTGAAAATCGACCTGATTATTAAAAAAACTACTGAAAATCAGTTGACATAAGTCTCGTTGCTATGATAGACTAAAATTAACAAATTATGCCTTTGGGACATCTCTTAAAGCCTATTTGATAAAAATACCAGATATATGCGTCAGATGCAATCAAAGTTGTTTAAGGCAGGCTGCTGTCCTCAAAGGCGGCTTGACGGAGCAGATGATGTGGATAGGCGATTTCTTTAAAAAGAAGTTTTTAGAGATGCACTTTATTCGGGAGGAGTATCGCAAGTGAAAAAGAGCATAAGTGTGCTTGTGGGCGATAATACATTTGGATTTGGAACTCAGATTGCAGAATATCTTAAAGGACGAGGAATAAACGCATATACACGTCGTAATGACTGCGAATCGATACTCTCTGACATTGTGGAATCTGCACCTGATGTTGTACTTGTTTATGCAGGTTCGCATCACGGAGATACTGAAATGCTCCTAAATCAGATATATAAAATTAATGATAAAATTAAAATTATAGTTGTATCGCCATATGAATTTGAGAATATGAAAGAAACGTTTCAATCTGATGCTGTACCTGATTTTCTCTTTATGCCTGTCACACCATTTGATATATACTGTTGTATTACGAGAAATGTAGTTGCAGGTGACGATATTACACCTTTTGAAGAAAGAATAATGGAATTTCTCTTGAAAAATCATATCAAACCACACCTCAAGGGATATATGTACATAATGTATGCAATAGAATGCTGTATCTATGACAGAACCTTTGCAGGCAACATTCTCGGCAGACTTTATCCGAAAATAGCGGAAAAATATAAGACGACAAGTAGTAATGTGGAACGTTCAATAAGACACGTTGTTGAAATGTATTGTGACAACACAAAATTCAATAACAAAAATACTACATTGAAGCTTACAAACTCCGAGCTTATAGTAAAATTTGCAGACGAATTCTGTTATAAATACGAAATACTATTTAAAAGCAAATAAGAACTTGTTCTCACCTGTTTATGAGAACAAGTTCTTATTTTTAAAGGCAACGTTCAAAGCCTGTTTCAGACAGCATCATCAGAAAATGCAATGCAGTTTTTACCTTTACTTTTTGCCGAGTACAGAGCGTCATCAGCACGTTTAAGAACTGACTGTACATCTTCACCATCGTTCTTCTTAGCATATCCTATACTTAAAGTAACCCTGCCTGTATTTGACGTAGAATGAGCAATATTACGGTTAAAAATGTCACAGCGGTAGCCTTCAAGCAAGTCGATGAAATCTAAACCACTGCAAGGTGAGCCTGTAAATATAAATTCTTCGCCGCCAAAACGTGCAGCAAAGCAGTTGGATTTTTTTGCGTGTTCTTCAAGTGCTTTTGCAATATCAGCCAGTATGACATCACCATTAAGATGACCATAAGTGTCATTATATTTTTTGAAGTCATCAATATCAAGAATAGCAATGAAAAATTCATCATTTTGAGAATAATTGTTATCAAAATATTCTTTAAGACCACGTCTGTTTGGAATATCGGTTAATGTGTCATAGTAACTTAGCTGAGAGAGCTTTTCGTTTGCGGCGAATAGTGAAAGTCTGTTTTGAAGTATAAAGTGACTTATAAAAATTCCGATTGCAATGCAGGTTATGCAGTGAGAAAAGTCCATATATGCCAGCAGTGCTGTTTTTGTATGGCAATCCGCAATAGTAAAAATAGCAAAGCAAACCAACAAGAAAGCATACATATTATGAGTTGGGACTATCATCAGCATAGGCAGACACAGTATATAAACAAGAAACATAACCGCCAAAGATTTGTAGTCAAAATAAGTTCCGATAAGACAGACGAATACAAAAAGCAGAGTAATTGTCAACACAGTTACAATATTTGATACTAAAGGTTTGTCTTTACCTTTTACCGCAAATTTATCAAATAAAAGTAATGATATGAAACATAAGAAAAATGCTGCATACATAGATGAATAATTTGACAAATTTGTTGAAATAAGGCTCATAACAAAATACAATGCCAAAACAAATGGCATAATTATAAGAATTGCATAAATTACGCTTTCGTTATAACGCATTATAGCGGTTTTATGTTCCTTAAAGAACTTCTTGTCGAATCCAC
This sequence comes from Ruminococcus sp., assembly GCA_022641595.1. Classification (GTDB taxonomy): domain Bacteria; phylum Bacillota; class Clostridia; order Oscillospirales; family Ruminococcaceae; genus Ruminococcus. The sequence continues at coordinate 10,559 of JALCDN010000026.1, forward strand.
CGTAGCACCATAATCTTATTTTGTAAATAGCATTATTTAATCTGTTATTTTTCATTTTGTTCTCCAATTGATGTTAATTTCTATAGTCGAATATGTTTTAGTAAGTTTAATTTGATATTTTGAATATATTATAACATGCTATTTGACATTTTTCAATATAAAAAACAAAAAAATATAATTAGTTTTCAAAAAGCAAGAAGGCTCTCAAATAATTTTGAGAGCCTTAGATTATCGTTTTAAAAAGCTAACAGATTACATACCGCCTCTGTAGAAGAAGCATTCCTGAATAATAAGTGCACAACCGCCGAGGAAATTATTCTTGCCCTCAAGAGGACTTAAAACTATTCTTTCGGCAATATCCTCACCTGTAACCTTAGCAACACCTTTTTTGAAGTATTCAAACTGCTTATCCGACAGTTTAAGGTTATGAAGGATAATACGCTGAGCAAAGAAGCTGCAAGCGAGGTTATTTATAAGCACTCCGAATTTTTCGAGCATTTCGTGTGCAAGAGAAACAACCGGTTCTTCGCCTCTCATAATAGAAACTGAGATAGCATCAATATCAATTTTTGATGAATCGCCATCAGTGAGCTCATAAAGAACAGGGGTATTATCCTTTGAATAGATTTCGTTAAAAGCGCTGTGGAAAGCCTGTAAAGAAAGCTCTGCTTTAACGCATCCGTCAGGATAGCCGTCATAGGAGCGTCCGCCCGGATTTATGATATATTTTTCAATCATATATGTATATGAGAGGAAGTCATTTGAGAGGGAATTTTTATTGATTACAGCAAGGTTAATCTGGTTGCCGTAGTTAAAGAAAACCTGGTTGATTTCAGCACCGTTTACCTTCTGAGTGTCGCTGCTTGCAAGTGCGAGAAGACCGATTGCATTGGCACATTTAACGGTAAGGTCTACACCGCTTGAAATTTTATCAATAAAGTTTGAAAAATCAAGAACGCCGTCTTTATAGAAGATTTTAAGTCTGCCCCACATAGAAGGAACTACGCCTATGCCGAGACCGAGAACCTTTTCCTTATTAAGGCAGCTGTTTTCCATCATTTCGTTACTTTTCTTTATTATGTAGCTTATAATATCTTTAGCAGGAGTTTTATCATTAATTTCCATGCTGTCCTTGTCGAGAGCCTGAGCATTAATGGTAGATAGACCGATGCTTACCATATTTTCGCTTATATTAGCACCGAGAGCAAATTTAAAGTTCTCATTGATGTCAATAAGTATTTTTCTTCTGCCTTTCTGAAGCTTTTCTGTATTGATAGGAGCTTCACCGAGTTCAACGAGAACGCCCTCTTCTATCATTTCGTTAGTGATAATAGTAACAGCGGCTCTTGTAATTTCGAGTGCACCGGCGACGTCAACACGAGATATAGGACCAGCCTCCTTTATAACACGAAGGATTTGCATTCTGTTTCTGCGCTTGAGGTCAAGCTTACTAATTCCGCATTTTTCCATATTTCATACTCCATTCATTTCAAATTTGCCATCAGACAGAAAATGTGTAAAAACAGATTAATTCGACGAAAGAACGTACAAAATTGTATAACGAGATACAACTCTGTTTCTAAATAACAATATTATAACACAAAATCGCATAATTTAAAACATATTATTTATAAAAAATTGAATTTTGTATAAATGCACAACACAATCAGTATATTGTGTTGATAAAATAGTCAAATTGTACCACTAAAGGTAGCGTAATAACAGAGATAATAGTGCTTGCGGCAAATATTTCTGAAGCGTAGAGACTGTTTTTGCCATATCTGATGCATTGAAGCGTACACATTGCGGCTGATGGAGCTGATGCGGCGATAATGACGGAAATTCGTACACTTTCGTCGATATTGAAGAGAGCGAATACAGCAGTGACAGCGGCAGGCAGCAGAATCAGCTTAAGAAAGCTTATATAGTAGATGCTGAACTTTTTAATGAGTGCGGGAACATTGGTGTCAGCGATTGTTACACCTGAGACAAGCATTGCGAGCGGAGTATTCAGCGACGCTATGCTGCTTAGTGCATTTGCAGCAACGGTCGGAAATTTTATGTGTGTCAGAAACATAACGATACCAAGGGCAATTGAGAGTATGACCGGTGAATAAAAAACCTTTATAATGCTTTTGAAGTTCTTTTCGCCGGAAATGAGAATAACGCCGTGAGTCCAGACTATGATGTTGAAAATAGTAATAAACGCTGTGAGATAGAAAACACCTTTCGTGCCAAGAAGTGCGTTTACAAGCGGAATTCCCATAAATCCGCAATTTGAATAAATTGATGAAAATCTTTCAATAGCGGTTTCACGGTTTTCTCTTTTGGGAATTAAAATATATGCTGTGAAAATCATAATGACAAATGCAAGTACAGAGAGTCCGAATGCAATCAGCAGATTTTTAGCAAGTTCAGGACGATAGTCGGTCTGATATGCCATAAGGATAACTACCGGATTTACAACCGTAAGCACAAGCTTTGAGAGTTCTTTGTTTCCGTTTTCGGAAATTATTTTAGTTTTTTTGCATATGACGCCTGTAAAAATAATTATAAGCATCATAAGAGTCTGATTAAGAATAATTTTTGTACCTTCCATATAAACCTCTTTAATGGGCACCTCTAAAAACTCCTTTTGAGAAAAAAGCAGCTATGCACGGCATCTGCTGCGTCAGCCTCCCTCATAGTGCGACAGCACGCTTTCAGAAGGCTTTCTTGCAGCTGCCGCACCTATCTGATTTTTCCTTAATCAAACGAGTTTTTTAGATGTACCCTAATTTGATTTCATCCAGAACCATAGCACGACGGAGACAAAGTACAGAGCAGCAAATGTTACAAGCCACAAAGCTTTTATAGCAATTGCAGCAGTTTTTTCCAATGTGTCAGGGAAAGTGTATTTTTTCTTTCTTAAAGCAAACAAAAGTATACACAGTCCTGCTCCTAAAGCTGAAACTACTATTCCGATTATAAATCCTTGCGGTCTGAATGTGAGAACAAGCTTATCGCCACTTTTTACCTTTACAGCCATAAATGAACCCATAACATTTGATATTTTGCATTTCTGACCATTAATTTCAGCCGAATATCCCTTGTTATAAACAAATGGTATGTAACACCAGCCGTCACAGCCGGCAGTAAAATAAAGTTTGTTGTCGTTAAGTGTAATTGGTGCAGTTGTTGAATTTTTTATAGCCTTTGAGAGTTTTGATGTGTCTATTGTACCGAGACCGAATGAGGTAGCTTCAAAGCTATGGTTCACTTTAATTTTAACTGAGACATATCTGTCGGCAAAAGTTCCGCAGTCAATTATACCATTTGATTTTTTACTTGGATAAGAAGAATCGAGTGCCTTGCCGTTTACATATATATTGACTGCTCCAAAATAAGGTTGAGACAGATTGTCTGAGTAATTGCCAAAAAGGTCAAAATAAAGTTCTTTTTCACCTATAACCGGAAAACTGTAGTTTATATATGCAGGAAAGCTTTTGTCTATAATTTTTGCTGTGTATTTGCCATTTTTATAAGTTAAGCTGAGATTTTCCGTTGAATAATCATTCTGCATTTCGAGAATATCATTGCTGCTCAGCAGCTTTTCGGCAATAAATTCAGAAGCCTGAAGTCTTTCTGAGTTTTTAAAACCAGACAGACTGTAAGGTGCAGCTTTGGATATTACAGCACCGTCCAAGACAACATTATTCTTATAAATTTTGTAAATACCGTCAGTATTGTATTTTTTATAGAAGCTGTTCATATCGGAGTCGGCACCTATCATATACTTATTCATCAAAAAGGCATCGGTAACAAGTGTACCGCCGTTAGTTGAGATGTCCATCCAGTACGAAGAATACCCAAGAGCTTTTGCAGTATGAAGAAATCCGCCGTCAGTCAGTGACGTATAATGTGCAATAGAGCTGAATCCCATACCTTCAAGCATATCAGAATAGAAATAACGTTTCATCGTCTTTACACGATAAAAATTGTTGTCATTGATTTCGTCGGCCAGTTCAATAGTCTGAGCATATCGTTGAGTAACGTCACGTGCATTTCCCATATAGATTTTGCAGTTCATAAAGGCTTCCGCAGACAGCACAGTGGCAATAAGAATAGCGGCAGTGCGTGAAGAAAGCTGCTGCTTGCGGTAAAATCCTATTATTATCAGGTAGACAGTGCAGGCAGATACTCCAAGAAGAAGTGCTATCCAAGCATCTTTTCCTCTTACCCACAAGCTCATAACATATGAGCGAAGTCCGTTTCCAACGCTTTTGTAAATCAAACCGACACCGCAACAGTAAAGCAGAACGATAGCAGCAGTAATAGCAGTGATTTTTGCTGATGACTTTATTTTTTTATCGGAATTTTCAGCAGTATCCGAAAATGCAAAGGCACATACGCTTATACCAAGGAAAACTGCCATAAATCCATATCTGAAAGGGAACGCCTGATAGCTTCCTGTATGCCAGAATTTATTTATCGGGTCGATAAAAGCAGCGGCTATAATTAAAACGAGCATAATAGCCATACTTTTTGGTATTGGCTTTGAGTAGAGATTCCGTTTTACCAACATAAAAATTATTCCAGCAATTACAATTGAAGTGCATGAAAGCAGGGCAAACTTATCCTGATAATTTTCAAATATCGAGCCTGAAACAAAAGCCTTTGAAGCCGTACCGCCTCTGCCGGACGTTGTGAACTGTAATGCCGATGGAATCCATATGAATGCGGAAAGCATTGCAGCAGCAACACTTGAAATAATAAATTTCAGACATATTCTTCCTTTATTTTTCAAGCCGCTGCACCACAGTATAACACCAAATCCAAGAATAATAAAGATTGCGTTCATAAAGCTTATGTAAAAATTCATTATCATAGAAAGTGTAAGAGCTACAATGTAAAGTGCAGATTTTTCGGAGTAAACGAGTCTGTATATTGACAGCAGCAGTATTGGAAAAAGGTACATAATGTCAAGCCACATATTGTCCTGATAATACATCATTGCATAGCCACTGAAAGTGTATGTCAGGCTGAGTACAATATTAAGGCTTGTCGGAAGCTTTGAAAACATTTTGCTCAGGAAAAAAGATGCGGTAAAACCGCTGAGCGACAGCTTGATGACCGTCAGAATATTCACAAAATAAATTATGTTTGTTTTATCCGGAATAAGTGAAAGCAGTGAAAGCGGCGATGAGACAAAAAACAGGAAAACTCCATAAATGTTCATACCGCCTCCGCCTTTGCCGAGAAAAAATGAACCGCCCTTTTCAATGATATTCTTCAGTTCAAGCAAAAGCGGAATATATTGCTGTTCAAAGTCGCACCATGCCAAAGAGCGTCCCCCAAAGGGATAGAAGTGCATAAAAGCAAATATGACCATATACATTATAAAGCAGATTGCAGAAGTCGAAACGGCAATTTTTATTTCTTTGAAATTGTTTTGCTTTGCGGATTTCAATAAAGACATATAATATAACCTCTTGATTTTATGATTAAGAACTTGTGCAGTGTCGCCTTAAGCAACCTTATAATTATATCACTGTTTTCCAATAAATTCAACGATTTCTACAGAATGAATATGTGTCTTTAAAATGTACGGTGAGCATATTTTAATTTAATGAACAGTATGCATTATTTTCTTTAAATATGTTTATCGTAAAATGTAAATAAAGCCGAAACAGACAGTTGAAACGGATAATATGTCATTAACTTTTCTGAAACACTGTGTTATAATTTGTTCATAGATAGAGAAAGACGTACGTTAAGGCAAGTGCTTACTTTCTTTCAGACCTCGCTTAAAAACAAAATATAACAAAAATTTGAGGAGTGTTTATTATGATTAAGTCTCTTAAAGGCATCGCAGCAACAGCAGCATCAATCTGTATTGCTTTCAGTGCAATTCCTGTTAATTTTGCATTCACAGCAAGTGCAGCTTCTAACTATATCAGCAACGGCTGGTACTATGTAAAGAATGTAAACAGTCAGAAATATATGGAAGTTGCTAATGCAAAGGACGCTAACAGTGCAAATGTTCAGCAGTTTGCAGGCAACGGCAATAACTGCCAGAAATGGTACGTTACAAACCTCGGCAACAATGTTATCACTCTCAAAAGCGGTCTAAGCAGCGGAAGAATGCTTGACGTAAACAAGGGTTCAAATACTGATGGCGCAAATATTCAGATTTACAAGGCTAACAATAAGAAAACTCAACAGTTCAAAGTCGTAAAAAAAGCAAATTCATATTGCCTCCTTACAGAATCCAGCAACGAAACAAAAGCTGTTGACGTTTATGGCTGGTCAAAAAATAACGGCGGCAATATTGACCAGTGGTCTTATAATGGTCTTGCCTGCCAACAGTTTATATTTGAAAATGTAAATTCAGGTTCTACAGCTCCTACTGTAACTACGACAACTAAAAGTTCTTCCGGAACAAAAGTTACTACAACTACTACCAAATCCCCTTCAACTCCTGTAATTTCAGGCAACAGCATTGAAGTCAAAGAAGGCGGCACAACTCTTTCTGCTGCTATCAGCAAGGCTAAATCAGGTACTACTATTGTTATAAACGGAACTGTTAAATCAGGTTCAGTCAATGTTCCTGCCGGAGTAAATATTTCAGGTATCAACAACGCTGTAATCGACTTCTCATCAACCTCGGGCAGCAACGGCAGAGGTCTTTCTTTTGCCGGCAACGGCAGCAACGTTTCAAACGTTACAGTTAAAAATGCAGCCGATAATGGCCTTTATATAACAGGTTCCAACAATACATTCAGATATGTAACTTCAACAGCAAACAAGGACGCTGGTTTTCAGGTATGCAACGGCGGTTCAGGCAATAAGTTCTACAACTGCTATTCACACCACAATGCCGACCTTAAAGGCGAGAATGCTGACGGATTCGCTAACAAGCTCCACGCTGGTACAGGCAACTATTACGAATCATGTGTTGCCGAATACAACAGCGATGACGGTTGGGATTGCTATGCTGCTCACGGTGCAGTAACACTTGTAAACTGCAAGGCTAATTACAACGGTCTGTGCAACGGTATCCGTGGTGACGGAAACGGCTTCAAAATGGGCGGCGTTGACAATAAAACAACAGGTGAAAAAGCTCACCTTGACCCACTTGCCCACGTTCTCAAGGGCTGTTCAGCAACAGGAAATTATGCTGCAGGCTTTGACCGCAACAACCAAAACGGTGTAGTTACAATGGAAAACTGCACAGGTGATTCAAATAAAGTAAAGAATTTCAACTGGCCTGCAACAGGAAAGCCGTCCGCACTTGGTTACAGCGTAACATTCGGCAAAGCAAAGATAATTAGCTGTACATCAAAGAACGGCAGCAACAATATAACAGGTGCTACACTTTCAGGAAACAATGTAGGTTTCTGATAAGCCATAATTAACGCAAACTCCTTATTTTCTATATATCAATTCAACTTTTAACAGGTGTGCCGTCATTTAATGACGGCACATTTGTTTTTAAACAAATTTTTATTGCAAGATATTATAAAAGCCACTGACCTTCTATAGTCAGTGGCTTTTAGCTTCAGAAATGACTTTTAGCAGACAAATTACATTCAGTTTTGATTATACTGAAAGCATAGTTTCAGCAAGCTTAATGTCTTCGGGAGTAGTAATTTTTATGTTAGTGTAGTCGCCGTGAGTCATATAGACCTTAGCACCGATAGCTTCAACAAGCTGACAGTCGTCTGTAAAATCAAGTTCGTGTTCAAGTGCAAAATCTATACCCTCAAAATAAAGTCTTCGTTTAAAAACCTGAGGAGTCTGGGTAATATATAGTGAAGAACGTTGAGGTGTATCAGTAATAAGGCCATCGTCCACAATCTTGATTGTATCTTTTACAGGTACTCCGAGAGTTGCCCCGCCAAAAATTCTTGCGTCCTTGAAAGCTTTTTCAATATGGTCCGGTTTTACAAGAGGTCTTGCACCGTCGTGTATTGCAATAAGCGAAGTATCAGAGCATATGCAGCGTATTCCGTTTATAACGCTTTGCTGTCTTGTAGAGCCGCCCTCTGTGCAGACCGAAAGCTTTGATATTCCAAGGTGTTCGGCTTCGGACTGAATTTCGGGAATGTCCTGTTTTCTTGCGACAATGATAATTTCCTTTACGCTTGGACAGCCTTCAAAAGCCTTCATAGTAATTCCTATTACCTTTGAATTTCCAAGTGGCAGAAGAATTTTATTAATGCCGCCCATTCTTGTCGAGTTGCCTGCACATACGATAATAACAGAAGTATCCATAATAATAAATCACCTGACTAATTAATTTTCCAGATTTCCTGAGCATAATCCCGTATGGTTCTGTCGGAACTGAATTTGCCTGCACAGCACATATTAATCCATTGCTTTTTAGCAAAGGCGATTCTGTCACGATAGTCGGAATTTGCTTTAAGCTTGGTGCTTACATAGCTTTCAAGGTCTCCAAGAACGTAATAATTATCGGGAGAGTGCCAGCTTGCACCGTCAAGGAGTGAGTAATAGAGTTCTCTGAAATCTCCGCTTCCTCCATCAGAGACAGAGCCGTCGATAAGTGAAGAAACAACGTGTCTGATTTTTTGGTTGTTGGCAAAGAGCTTGCGGCTGTCGTAATCGGGCATAATTTTTTTAAGCTCATCAACCTTTGCTCCAAAAATGTAGTTATTTTCAGAGCCTGCTTCTTCAACGATTTCGATGTTTGCACCGTCGAGAGTTCCAAGAGTTACCGAGCCGTTGAGCATAAGCTTCATATTGCCTGTACCTGATGCTTCAGTGCCGGCGGTAGAAATCTGTTCGGATATATCCGAAGCTGCAACAAGTTTTTCGGCATAAGAGACATTATAATTTGAAACAAAAACGATTTTGATAAGCTTGTTTACTTGTGGGTCGTTATTGATGATTCTTGCAATTTCGTTAATATACTTGATGATTGCCTTTGCACGTCTGTAGCCAGGAGCGGATTTTGCACCGAAAATAAAAGTTGTCGGGAAGAAATTCTTGATTGAGCCATCTTTTATACCATAATAGATGTAAAGAATAGAGAATGCGTTCAGAAGCTGACGTTTGTATTCGTGCAGACGTTTTATCTGAATATCAAAGATACTTTCAGGGTCGATGACCGTATTTTCCCGAAGTCTGATAAATTCGGAAAGCTGTTGTTTTTTGATTTTTTTGATATCAATGAATCTTTTAATAACATCTGAATCCTCTGAAAACTTTTTAAGTTCTTTGAGTTTATCAAGGTCTGTAATCCAGCTGTCACTGCCGAGAAGCTTAGTGATGAGCGAAGACAGCTCCATATTGCAAAGTGCGAGCCAGCGACGTTGAGTAATACCGTTTGTTTTGTTTGTAAATCTCTGAGGGAAGAATTTATACCAATCTGCCAGCGTGTTATCTTTAAGAATCTGAGTATGAATCTGAGCTACTCCGTTAGTGTGGGAAGAACAGAAAACAGCCATATCAGCCATATGAATACGACCGTCCTGTATGAGCTTCATACGGGAAATGACAGCTTTATCAGCATTTTTTGCATACATACCGGCAATGAATGTCTCATTTAGCATAATAATGATTTCGTAAATTCTCGGCAGAAGCTTTTCAACGAGACGACAGTCCCATTTTTCGAGAGCTTCCTGCATTATTGTGTGGTTAGTGTAGTTGAAAACACGACATACAATATCAAAAGCCTTGCCATATGAGAAGCCTTCAATGTCCATAAGACGGCGCATAAGCTCAGGTATGGAAATTACAGGGTGAGTGTCATTAAGCTGAATAGTAACATAGTCTGCAAGGTTTTCAAGAGTGCCGTGAGCAGCTTTATGCTTTTTGAGAATATCTTCAAGTGAAGCCGAACAGAAGAAATACTGCTGTTTAAGGCGAAGAAGCTTACCGTCATCACTGTCGTCGTTGGGGTATAGAACACGGGAGATATCTTCTGCAAATATTTTTTCTTTTGAAGCATCAAGATATTTCTGCTGATTAAATAAGTCGAAGTCAAATTCTTTAAGCGGTTCTGCCTGCCATAGACGCAAAGTTCCGATATTATTTGTTTTACAGCCTATAATCGGCATATCGTAAGGTACGGCAAGTACAGACTGACCGTTATAATTTACTTCAACGGCGTCACTTTCGCAACGTACAGACCAGCAGTCGCCATACTTTGTCCAGTTGTCGATTTCCTCTTTCTGAAATCCGTCAACTATGGATTGTTTAAAAAGGCCGTATTTATAACGTATTCCGTAACCGTCCAAAGGAAGATTCAAAGTTGCGGCACTATCAAGAAAGCAAGCTGCAAGTCTTCCAAGACCGCCGTTTCCAAGAGCTGCATCTTCAATTTCCTCAAGGTCTGAGAGTGAGCGTCCAAACTCAGTAAAAATCTGCTGAACGTCATCATATATTCCCAGACAGAGCAGATTATTGAAAACGGCTCTGCCAACGAGAAATTCCATAGAGAAATAGCAGGCACGTCGCTCAGAAAGATGCGAGATGCGGCTGTATTTCCAGTTATCAGCGAAAAGCTTCATAATAGCTGAGCCAAGTGCATTGTGTAGCTGCTGAGCAGTTGCGACAGATGGATCTGAACCAAGTTCCGACAGAAATGTGTTTTTAATTAGCTGCTTATCCATAGAAAATTAACCTCCAAGTCTGTTATACATTTTATTTAGTTTCTTTATAGTTTTGTAAAGCTGTGGAGTGAAATCTGATCTGAGTGTTCTGAACTGCCAGTTACAACCCAGAGTTGATGGTGTATTCATACGGCAGTCAGCTTCAGAACCAAGAAAGTCCTGCATCTGAGCAACAGCCGTCTGAGCAACGCTTGCCCATGCACATCTGATAACAGCAAAAGGAATATCCTTCTTTTTGTTTACGCCGAGATAATTTTTGGCAAATTTAAGGCTTTTGCGGTCAAGCGAACATACCCAGCCTGAAAGTGTCTCATTATCATGAGTACCTGTATATACAAAGCAGTCTGATGACTTGAAATTATGCGGCAGATGTTCATTTTTGCCGTTATCAAAGGCAAACTGAAGAACCTTCATACCGGGATAACCGACTTCATCAAGCATAAGCCGAACCTCCGGTGTTATAAAGCCTAAATCTTCGGCGATAATATTAAGCTTTCCAAGCTTTTTTTCGGCGAGTGCGAAAAGCTCAGCATTCGGGCCTTTTTTCCACTCACCAACTTCGGCTGTTTCATTTTCTGCCGGTATTGCGTAGAAACTTTCAAAACCACGGAAGTGGTCAATTCTGACGACATCGTATATTCGTGAGGCAAATCCTATGCGGTTTATCCACCATTCATAGCCTGTTTTCTTATGATAACTCCAATCATATACCGGGTTTCCCCAAAGCTGACCGGTAGGCGAAAAAACATCAGGCGGACAGCCCGCAACTTCTGTAGGCTTTTTATTTTCATCAAAGCAGAAAAGCTTTGGCGATGCCCATGCCTCAACGCTGTCATAAGCGGCATATATCGGGATATCACCGATAATTTCTATTCCAAGACCGTTCACATAATTTTTAAGTTTGAACCACTGGTCATAAAATTCAAACTGCACAAATTTAAAGAAACCGATATCGTCTTTGAGTTCCTTTTTCGCTTGTAATAAAGCGGTGCTTTCACGCATAGCAAGTTTTTCGTCCCATTCATACCAAGCAGCTCCGCTGTTTTTGAATTTCAGTGCCATAAACAGTGCATAGTCGTCAAGCCAGTTTTTCTGAGCCTTGACAAAATCACCGTATGCAACATTCTTTGAAGGCTTAAAGCGAGCATAGGCTTTTCTCAGAACCTTGAAGCAGTTGTCATATATGATACTGTAGTTGACTCGTCTTGGGTTGTCTTCCCATATAATGCTGTCAAATTCGTTTCTCAGCAAAAGACCGTCCTGTTCGAGAATGTCAAAGTCTATAAAGTATGGATTTCCTGCGTTCACGGAAAACGACTGGTAAGGCGAATCACCATAACTTGTTGGCGAAAGAGGAAGTATCTGCCAGCATTTTATGCCGCTTTGGCAGAGAAAATCGGCAAAATTGTATGCTGATTCGCCGAGCTTACCTATTCCGTATGCTGACGGCAGACTTGATATATGCATTAGTATGCAGCCTTTTCTCATAAATAACACTCCCATTAATTATCATTATTTTCCACAGAATCAAAATCGTATTCAGCAACTTTTCTAAGCTGCTTCTGCATTTGTCTTGTGCGAACACCGACGAGCTTGTTAAGCTCATCATTAGCTGTTTCGATACGCTGCTGAGTTTTTTCGAGAGCATCGGTAAACTTGTCAAATTCTGTTCTGACTTCGCCGAGAACTCTCCAGACGTTATCGCTTGATTTTCTGATAGCCATACTCCTGAATGACATTTGCAGACTGTTGAGCAGTGCAGCCATAGTGCTTGGACCTGCAATATTCACCCTGTATGTACGCTGAAGAAGTTCAATCATACCAAAATTTACAGCTTCGGCATACAGTCCCTCAAACGGTATGAACATTATAGCGAAATCTGTTGTGTCAGGTGGATTTATATATTTTGAGCAGATGTCATTTGCTTCGGATTTAAGGGTATTCATAAGAGTTTTCCTTGCTGCGTCAATATCGGCGGCAACACCGCTTTCGTAAGCGTCCCTGAAATTGGCATAGGCATCACCCGGAAATTTTGAGTCTATCGGAAGTAAAACGGTATCACCGTTTTCTGTAGGAATTTTAACGGCAAATTCAACGAAACCACTTTTGATTTTAGCATTTACCTCATATTGTGACGGAGATAAAATATCCTGTAAAATTGCACCGAGCTGGACTTCACCGAGAATGCCTCTTGATTTAACATTTGTCAGGACTTTTTTCAGGTCTCCGACACCTGAAGCAAGTGACTGCATTTCACCAAGACCTTTATAAACCTGTTCAAGACGTTGATTTACAAGAGAAAAAGCCTGTGTCATTCTGTCGTCAAGAGTTTTCTGAAGCTTAAGGTCAACGACTCCCTGAATTTTGTCAAGCCTCAGGTTGTTATCCTCCTGAAGCTTGCCCATACTTGATTCTACAGAACGTCTGATGTTATCAAGACGCTGTTCACTTTCGAGTGCAAAAGACTGAAAACGCTGTTCAAGCTGTGATGACATTTTTGAAATCAGCTCAGAAGAAGCAGTCTGACGGTCATTGAGGTTCTTGTCAATAGCGGCAAGCTGTCGTGACTGAGCGTCGCTTATGTCAGTCTGATTTCTTGATACAACATCAAGAATTGAACGAAGATTCTGATTGTTTGCGGAATTTATTTCGCTGCGAAGTGAACTGTTTTGTGCTTCGATAATTTTTTTAATGCTTTCCTCATAAGATGAAACGTCATTACGGCTGTTTTTTATTATCAGAAAAACTGATAGCGCAGACAATGCTGCAATAATAATGAGCAGAACGATAATAAATATATTCATAGAAATTGAATATTCCTTTCAAAATGTAAAATAATAAATAAGGCAGGGAGGTGCGATATGAAGATTTCTGAAGCAATGTTTTCATTTTTAATGGGATTTTTTATATATAGTCTTGTAGAAATACTTGCACGGGGATATACACATTGGACTATGGCTCTTACAGGAGGCTTTGTGCTTTCTGTTTTGTATAGTTTAAACAGGCATACTGCGATAACACTTATAAAAAGCTGCCTTATCGGAGCTGTGATAATAACTTCGGTTGAGCTGCTTGTTGGAGTAATCGTTAACATTATTTTAGGCTGGAACGTTTGGGATTATAGTGGAATGCCGCTTAACTTAATGGGTCAGATATGTCTTCCGTTCACAATAGGGTGGTTTTTTCTTTGTATACCGGCGTATTATCTGTGCAAAGCAATAAGGCTCAGATTAGGAAATACTGAAATATCCGTACATTAAAATAAACCACAATTATTATATCATAATTTTTCATTTTAATCAATACGAAAAAAATATTCTTATACGGAAACGGTATCTACTTTTTAGAGATGCACTTATAAAGATTTCTTGCAGATTTTGCACATTGGCAAAATAAAAGTCCATCAGAAACAAAACGCAACTCTTTATGTTGCATAAAAATGCCCAAGCAGAAAAATATAGGGTACCTCTAAAAACTCGTTTGATTAAGGAAAAATCAGAAAGCATTCTGTCACACTATGAAGTGGATTGACACAGTAGATGCAATGCATAGCTGTTTTTTCTCAAAAGGAGTTTTTAGAGATACCCTATAACTACTTGGACAATAATTATTTCAAGGTTAATTCTGCTATTGAAACAAAGTGCAAAACTGAAAATTTTTCTGAAGCATATGTATCAAGCATTTCCAAATGTTCTTTATTCCAATTTTTAAGTGTTTCAGGAGACATTGATGCACCTACACCCCTACAAGCTTTCATTCTTCCGTTCCAACTTTCTCTTGTAAATGGAACTTTTACATCAAATATTTCTTGATGTATTATATCAAAGTATTGTTTGTATTCGTCAGGAATCAAAACATTTTTTCTCGTTTCACCATTGCCTGTCCAATCAGGATTGTATTTTAGAATTATTTCTTCACTTCTACTGGCTATTTCATCTTCAAACGGAAGCCAAGCCATATATAAAATTAAAAATTTTCCATTTGTTTTTAGCATTCTTGCAAGATTAGGTGCAAGTATTTTGTGATCCAGATACCAGATGCATTGACAAGCTGTTACAACGTCAAATGTGTTATCTGGATAATCGATGTTTTCAGCTGATAGTGTTTTAAATACAATATCCATGTCAGATGATGAAACTAATAGCTTTGCTTGTTCAATTTGGTTTTCAGAAATGTCTGTTGCAATCCACTTAGCACCATAATGGTACATATTTCGAGGAAGAACCCCAGTTCCTGTTCCTATATCAAGTACAGTCTGACCGTGTTTGCAACATTCAAGACTAAGGATTTTATCATAGAATTCTTGTGGATAAATATCTCGGTATTTTGCATAATCTTGTGATGCTTTACCAAAATCAAAAGGTTTTCCGTAATCAATAGTTTCGATATTCATTGGCATTTAATCCTTTCAATAATACTCCATATTCATTATATCATTTTTTTATAAGATAACAAGAGCTATTTTGAAATTTTCATATTTTTCTGTTAACAGCATTCATGCCAAACGCTTTAATGAAAGCATACTTTTCCTTGAATACATATTTACTATCATTTTTCGAAATTGATATTATAACTCCCATCATGTCATAACAATCAAATTTGCATTTGCAATTATTATGGATAAAATAGCTACGAAATTCATCAAAGAGTCTGGCGATATCATATTCAATATTAGTAACATTGAATTTTGATTTGAGAAAATCAACAACCAAAAGATAATCGTCATAATAGTTAAATCCGAGAAATGGAAAGCCATAATCGCCGTTATGTAGTGTTATCGTAGAAATATCTGTCATGTTACACCTCAATAAACACAATATTTTATACTGCTCGTAGCATTGTAGTCATCAATAATATTTTATCAATTTAGCAGTTACAGAAGAAGTAGCATATGCTTGTGAAAAAAACAAGGATCGCACAAGGAAAAAATGAATCTCCAACCTATGCATTAATTGATTCGCAGAGTGTAAAAAGCGTGTCAGCAAGCGAGAACCGTGGATATGATGTGGGAAAAAAACGAAAGGAATAAAACGACATATAGTAACGGATACAATGGGAAATTTATTGTGTGTACACATTCACGCAGCAAATATTCACGATACCAAGGGAGGGGTATACACTTTTGAAAAAGCCTTGTACCGTTATCCGACGATAATCGGAGGACGGGCAGATCAAGGCTATCGATGCACATTTAAAAACACTTTTGAGATTTACCACGATATTAAAATTGATATTTCACCCAGAATAAAAAACGAGTTTGAAGTACAGCCAATCAGGTGGATTGTGGAGCGTA
>JALCDN010000027.1 GCA_022641595.1 Ruminococcus sp.
CTTTTTCGCCGGAGTTATCGGTTGCATAAAAGTAGGTATTATAGCCCTGTTCAAGTTCCTGAAAAGTTACTCCGACGGTTTCCTCCATAAAATCGAGGACATAGACAGTAAGTGCTGTTGCAACGATAGTGCCGGTGATAATCATTATCAGAAACAATGAGAGCAATGTAGTCATCAAAACGGTCACAAACTTCTTAAAAATCAAAAATCCACGGCTGTGTTTTTTCTTTTTTTTAGGATTTCCCTGTCGTTTTGGATCTTCTCCCTGTGGTGGAATAGTGCCTGTATTATTCCGTTTAATAACATCTGTATGTACAGAGGTATCAGATGCTTTACGTTGAGCAGATGTTTCACTATTAGATTGATTTCTGACAGTTGCAGAAGGAATGCGTTTAGGAACATACTTTAATTTTTTGCCGTTTGTTGGTTTTTCCGAACCAATATTATTTTCGTTCATATAGTAACGGTATTATAGCAAAGCTATAATAGCTCCTTTCTGAGATATAATGCTGACATATACACAATTAATTATACCACAAAAAATCTCATTTGTTAATAGCTTTGAATTATTTCACAAAAATTGTATAGTTATGCCAAATTGGTCAATAATATCTGCATAATTTTATCTACTTATTCTTAATGGCATATCTGATGCCTGAATAATTTTTAAGGAGAATAAAAAATGATTGAAAAACGCAGTTTTTACACGTTTATGACATCGGCTGTCATCTCAGGCGTTCTGATAATCTGCACGTCCGGTCAGAATGTACGCAGCGAAAAAATCAAAGCAAATGTTACTCCGACTGCCGAGAGTCTTGAATCAACTTCCTTCATAATCAAGGAATACAATGGTAAACTCGGAATTTTTCGTGGTGACAGCAAATCACCATATAAAGTTCTTGATTGCAGCTTTTCACTTTTATCTGACTATGACAAGCAGCAGCTCAAGGAAGGAATTGAAGTTGAGACTGAAGCTGAGCTTAATTCACTTATCGAGGACTATACTTCTTGACATTTTTATTCTTTTTACGAACTGAGAATCCAAAATCCCCAAGTTTTCTGCCGAGCGAAAAATATTCTCCGTGAGCATAGGCGGAAAGTCCACATTGCTGAAGGTTTAATTTTCCCTTGCTGTCGACATACTGCTCATCAACGTCTATGCCTACAATTTCGGCGAGAAACATTGAGTGCGAGCCAAGCTCTTTTATTTCGGTAACCCTGCATTCAAGGCTTGCAGGGCATTCCTCAATGACAGGCGCTGAAACCACATTTGCATTTATCAGATGAAATCCGCACTTTTCCACCTTATTAATATCTCTGCCGCTTCTTACCCCACAAAAATCAGTTTCTCTGCACATTGCCGATGTTGTAAGATTTATAACGAACTCCCCACTGTTTTTTATTATATCATACGAATATCTTTCCGGTCTTACAGAAATATATGTCATCGGAGGTCTTGTGCAGACGATACCTGTCCAGCCTATTGTCAGAACATTATTTGTTTCCATATTTCCGCACGTTACAAGTGCTGCAGGTACAGGTGCAAGAAGCGCACTCCCCTTCCAGAAAATCTTTGCCATCATTTTACTCCTTACATTTAAAGGCATATCTAAACGCCTGAAAAAATTTCTTTTCATTATTATAACATTTTCCTGCATCTTTTACAACAGCACACCGAATTTTTTTGAAGTCGTTCCTGATTTTGACAAAAAGCAACTAATAATTTCGGTATAATTATAGCAATAAAGGCACATCTAAAAACCTATTTGATAAGGAGGATATTGCATATTATGACAATTGATATAACTACCCAAGGTCAAACTGCAACTGCAAGTTTATGCGGCGAAATCGACCATCACAATGCAAAAGAAATCCGTGAAGAACTTGACAGATTTATTATGTCTTCACAACCAAAAGAACTTGAAATAGACTTCAAAGGGATTTCTTTTATGGACAGCTCCGGAATCGGACTGATTATGGGTCGTCACAAGCTTATATCAGAATGCGGAGGCGTACTCGTTGTAAAAAATCCGCAGCTTTACATAAAACGGGTTCTCAAGCTTTCCGGAATCGAACGTCTTGTTAGAATCACTAATGACAGACTTTAGGAGGCAATATGAAAATTTTAAATGAAGTTAAATTCACTATGCCATCTCTTTCACTCAATGAAGCAGTGGCAAGAGCCGCTGTATCTTCACTTCTTGTACAGTACGACCCCACGGTTGAGGAACTTTCCGACATACGAACAGCAGTTTCGGAAGCAGTTACAAATTCGATAGTTCACGGTTATCGCCACAAAAGTGGTAATATTGAAATAACGGTTAGGCTTATCGAACCTCGTGAAATCTACATAAAAATTCGTGATAAAGGCTGCGGTATAGCCGATATAGACAGAGCTATGGAGCCGCTTTTTACTACCGCACCTGAAGAAGAACGTTCCGGACTCGGTTTTTCAGTTATGAGTTCTTTTATGGACAAGCTTAAAGTCAAAAGCGAAGTCGATAATGGAACGACTGTAATTATGCGCAAGAAGCTGAAAAGCCATGACGAATGAAATAAAAAAGCCAATTGCCGAAGAAAATCTCGGACTTGTCCATTTATGCGCAAATAAATTCAGAGGTCGTGGCATCGAATATGACGACTTATATTCTGCCGGATGTATCGGACTTCTGAAAGCTGTAAAGGCTTTTGATACACAGCGTGGAGTTAAATTTTCAACGTATGCAATTCCCGTAATACTTGGTGAAGTAAAGCGGCTTTTCCGTGATGGAGGAACAGTCAAAGTAAGTCGTACTCTCAAAGAACTGTCTCTCAGACTTCAAAGATGCCGTGACGAATTTATTAAAACCGAAGGCAGAGAACCTACCATAAGTGAACTTGCAAAGCTTTCACAATCCGACGAAGCAGATGTTGCCGAAGCACTTTGCGTAAGTCAGCCGCTTATTTCGCTTACATCATGCGGCGATGACGAAAATCAGATAGACTTACCAACAGAATCTCCTGATTCCGACATAGTTGACATTCTTGCACTGAAACAAATAATGTCAAAGCTTGAACAGAATGACCGTGCTTTGCTTGAATTGCGATACTTCAAAAATATGACGCAAGCAAAAGCTGCAAAAGCACTTGGTATGACGCAGGTTCAGGTGTCACGACGTGAAAAAAAGCTCCTTTCGCAGATGCGAAAAGAGCTTCTTGAGTAATTGAGTTTCTACTCAAAAATCAGATATTCAATAATCGAATTTGACATAAGAAAGCCCTTTTTAGTAAGGACTATTTTCTTGCCGTCAGAAATAATCAATCCGTTTTCAATTAGCTTTGGCAGCTTTGACATTATTTTATCCTTGTGTATGCCAAGTTTATTCACATCTATTCCATCGGTAAGTCGAAGACTCAGCATACATTTTTCCTCAAAAGAAAAAGGATTTGTGTCAGTATCAACTTCAGTCTGAAACGGCTCGCCTATAAATTTCATAACATCGCCTGCAACAGCAAATCTTCTTCCTTTATACCCTGAATGTGCCGCAGGACCTATGCCTATGTAATCAAGGCATTTCCAATACCGACTGTTATGACGACTTTTGAAACCTTCATGCGCAAAGTTTGAAATCTCATACTGCATAAAGCCATACTTTTCAAGCTCATCGCACATGAAAAGATAAATATCCGAAACGTCATCATCGCTTGGAAGCATTTCTGAAACACCATTAAAAAAGAAAGGCGTATTGTTCTCAATTTTTAGAATATAAGACGAAATATGATTTACCTGCATCTCTGAAAGGCATTTTATTGAATGTGCAATGTTTTTGGTTGTCTGGTTTGGAAGACCTATCATAAGATCGCAAGAAATATTGCTAAAACCTGCCATTTTTGCCTCATGTATAATATTCCTGACTTTTTCAGGTGAATGAATTCTGCCGAGAAATTTAAGTTCGTTCTCCATCATTGACTGCACACCGAGCGACAGACGGTTTATTCCTGCCTCATATAAAGCCGTAAGCTTTTCATAATTAAGTGCGGCAGGATTGGCTTCAATTGTAATTTCAGCCTGCTTATCAACATTGAAAGATTCTCTTACAGCGTTGATAATTTCCTCAATCTGCTGCACTGTAAGAAGCGACGGAGTACCGCCGCCGAAATAAATTGTATCAACGAAAGAATTATCACCATAGTGGTTTACGTTTCTTAATACTGCATCAACGTAGTCTGAAGACAGTGACTTACTAAATGGAACTGAATAGAAATCGCAATATGGACATTTCTTAGCACAGAACGGAACATGGAAATATATACCAAGAGAACTTTCGTTCACGAAGCAGCATCCTTACGTCTTGTAGGTTCCATCTTGAAGCAAAAAGCATTTATGAGCATAGGAACAATATACATTGCTGCCAACGCACCTATGTAAATAAGCAGTTCATGTGGCAAAGCTTTTAAAAATGTAATAATAACAAGTGCAAACATTGCCGTGCAAAACACAGCTCTGAATATTGTTGATGCTGTACCGTTTGTACAATGTTTTCCACAATTTGAGCAGACCTTACCTTTTGAATTAAGTTGACCTGCCAAAGCTTTTGTAAGCGGATTAAAGGTCTTTTCGCCGCAGCATGGACATGAATATATGCTCATAAGTTCCTCCGTTCTGCCATCGAGGCACATAAGGGAAACCTTTTTCAATGATTTATTAAAAATTTCCCTGTAATTTATTAATTATCGGTTATAATTTAAAAGTTTGTTACTCGTCAAGTTTAAGAACACTCATAAATGCTTCCTGAGGAACTTCAACAGTACCTAACTGACGCATTCTCTTTTTGCCTTCTTTTTGCTTTTCAAGAAGCTTCTTTTTACGAGTAATATCACCGCCATAGCATTTTGCAAGTACGTCCTTACGCATAGCCTTTACGGTTTCACGAGCAATAACCTTTCCGCCGATAGCCGCCTGTATCGGAACTTCAAAAAGCTGACGAGGAATATTATCCTTAAGTTTTTCGGCAATTTTTCTTGCTCTTGCATATGCTTTATCATTGTGAACAATAAATGAAAGTGCATCGACAACATCACCATTAAGCAAAATATCAAGTTTCACAAGCTTTGACGGTGTATAGCCAAGCATCTCATAATCAAATGACGCATAACCTTTTGTACGGGATTTTAAGGCATCAAAGAAATCATAAACGATTTCATTAAGCGGAAGTTCATAGTGAAGATCAACTCTTGTATCGTCAATATACTCCATATTCTTAAAAATTCCACGTCTGTCCTGGCAAAGCTCCATAATATTTCCTACAAATTCTGACGGTGCAAGAATATCCGCTTTAACCATAGGTTCTTCGGCAGTCATGATAAGTGCTGGGTCGGGATAGTTAGACGGGTTGTCAATGTACTTTGTTTCACCGTTGGTAAGCGTGACTTTATATATAACTGACGGAGCAGTTGTAATAATATCAAGGTTGTATTCACGTTCAATACGTTCCTGAATTATCTCCATATGAAGAAGTCCAAGAAATCCGCATCTGAAACCGAATCCAAGTGCAATTGAAGTTTCGGGTTCAAATGAAAGGGAAGCGTCATTAAGCTGAAGCTTTTCGAGTGCATCACGCAAATCTCCGTATTTTGCACCATCGGCAGGATATATACCTGAGTAAACCATAGGATTTACTTTTCTGTAACCCGGAAGTGGTTCATCACAAGGATTTTCTGCAAGAGTTACTGTATCTCCGACTCTGGTTTCACCTATGCTTTTGATTGATGCAGAAATATAGCCTACCTCACCTGCTTCAAGTCTTCCGGCATTTACAAGCGAAGACGGATTCATATATCCTGCCTCAACAACATCAAATTCAGCACCGGTTGACATAAGTCTGATTGTATCGCCAACCTTTACGCTGCCCTCTTTTACTCTTATATAGATAATAACGCCTTTGTATGCGTCATAATAGCTGTCGAAAATAAGTGCCTTCAAGGGCTTGTCAGTATCACCGATTGGTGCAGGTATATCGGTTACGATTCTTTCAAGCACCTGTTCTATATTTATGCCCATTTTAGCGGAAATTCTCGGAGCATCCATAGCAGGAATACCGATAACGTTTTCTACCTCAGAACATACTCTGTCAGGATCAGCAGACGGCAGATCAATTTTATTTACAACAGGTACGACTTCAAGGTCGTGTTCGATAGCCAGATAAGTGTTTGCAAGTGTCTGTGCCTCAATTCCCTGAGAAGCATCAACGACGAGTATTGCACCCTCACACGCTGCAAGTGAACGTGAAACTTCATAATTGAAGTCAACATGACCAGGAGTATCAATAAGATTGAAAATATAGTCCTCTCCATCATTTGCGGTATATTTCAGTCTTACAGCTCTTGCTTTAATAGTTATACCACGTTCACGCTCTATGTCCATATTGTCAAGCAGCTGATCTTCCATATCACGAACTGCTACAGTATCTGTTTTTTCGAGTATTCTGTCTGCAAGTGTAGATTTTCCGTGGTCGATATGTGCGATAATGCAAAAATTGCGAATTTTATCGTTTGACAAAATAAAACCTCATTCCATAATAATGTTACCTGATGCAAGCAGATACAACTCAGTACATAACGGTACAGAGCTTTTATAGATGCCGTGCATAGCTTTTTTCTCAAAAGGAGTTTTTAGAGATACCTTTAATTATAACAGAAATCTTTATTTTTGTAAAGTGTATGTTTCGAATCCAAGCCGAAATTCAATATTAATTTGTAAGGTCATCGACTACGTTATCAAAAAGCTTTTTGGACACATTATATGATTTCTGCATTTTATCTGCATCAGCCCATTCAACTTTCTGAGGTTTTCTTATGCCAATGTAGAGTGTCGGGTCAAGCTTTCCCTTAAAGCCGATTTTCTCATCAAAGTCAGTGTTTTTAAAATTGAATTTGTATCCGTTTACATTAGGATTATTTGGATAAAGCTTTGTTAGATCTGCAAGTGCATAATCAGGTGAAATTTCTTCAGCAGCCTTATCGCCTGCCACTATTATCATAGCTTCAGCCGATCCCATTTCAGCCATCATTTTTGTTGATGCACCGTTTGCGTAGTCAGTCTGCTCATTACCGGTGTATGGAATATAGTATACAGAAACTTCTACCTTACCGTTTCCGTTATAGTCGCCGCACAGTGACTCAAAATAATTTTTAAGAGCCTCACTGTTGCCGACTTCATCATTGTCATCGAGGTAAAGCACAACAACGTCAGGATGTTCCTTTGTAACTATATCGTGAATGAGTATTCCGCCAAGAAAAACAAGAAATACTGCAATCCAGAGCCACCATTTGCTATGGTAGAAGAAATTGGAAATTTTTTTAGGAAGTGACATTTTCTTTTGTATTTCTTTTGTTTCACATATAATATCGCTGTCTTCAATTTCGCCTTGTTTCATTTTTATGAGTTCAATTTTTTCTTCACGCAATTTTTTTTCGTAAGCAATCCTCTCATTTTTCTCACGTTCAGCAATTTTCTGCTGCATTTCACTTGCAGATTGTTCCTCCATTTCACGAGCTGTCTGAAAAAGGCTTTTTTGCTTTGAATTTTTGCCATTGTCTTTTTTATCATTCTCACTCATGTGCTTATCCTTTCAAGCAAATCTCTAAAAGCAAAGGTGTACCGAAAATATCAGTACACCCATTTTATTTTAATTACCCTGTACAAGAGGTTTCATAGTTGGGAAAAGAAGAACATCTCTTATTGACGGGCTATCTGTAAGCAGCATAACAAGTCTGTCAAGTCCTAAACCAAGACCACCTGTAGGCGGCATACCATACTCAAGAGCAGTTACAAAGTCCTCATCTACTTCTGCATTAGCACCCTGAGCTCTTTTAGCTTCAACCTGTTTTACAAATCTTTCCTTCTGGTCAATAGGATCATTAAGTTCGGAGAAAGCATTACCCATTTCACGGCAATAAATAAAGTATTCAAATCTCTCAGTAAATGCAGGATTCGAAGGCTTTCTCTTTGCAAGTGGTGAATTTTCAACAGGATAGTCATAGATTATTGTTGGCTGAACGAGCTTTTCCTCAACAAAAGCGTCAAAGAAAGCTATAAGAACGTGACCCTTTGTAGCACAGTCGCCTTCTTCAACCTCAATGCCCTTTGCCTTGGCACACTCTCTTGCCGAAGCATCATCAGTCCAATCGTTATAATCAACGCCTGCATACTTCTTTACTGCTTCAATCATTGTAAGGCGTTCCCAAGGCTTTCCGAGATTAATCTCTATGCCCTGATATGTTATTACATTGCTTCCGCAAATTTTATTAGCAAGAACACGATACATATTTTCTATCAAGTCCATCATTCCGATGTAATCTGTATAAGCCTGATACATTTCTATTGAAGTAAACTCCGGGTTATGAGATGTATCCATACCCTCATTTCTGAAAATACGTCCTACCTCATAGACTCTGTTGAATCCGCCGACAATAAGTCTTTTAAGATAAAGCTCTGTTTCTATTCTCAGGTACATATCGATATCGAGAGCATTATGATGAGTTACGAAAGGTCTTGCAGCTGCACCGATTTCGAGAGTATGAAGAACAGGCGTATCAACTTCGATATAGCCAAGATTGTCGAGATAATTTCTTATCTCACGAAGCACAAGACTTCTTTTTACGAAAGTTTCCTTAACATCAGGATTTACAATAAGGTCAACATAACGCTGACGATATCTTGTATCCTGGTCTTTAAGACCGTGCCACTTTTCAGGAAGAGGCAGAAGTGCCTTTGAAAGCAGAACAATTTTCTGAGCATGAATTGAGATTTCACCCTTATGGGTTCTGAAAACAAAGCCTTCAACGCCAATTATGTCGCCGATATCCCACTTTTTAAATTCCTTAAATTCTTCCTTACCAATATCATTTGAGCGAACATACACCTGAATTCTATCAGAACCGTCACGAACATCGATAAAATTAGCTCTGCCCATATCTCTCCAGCTCATAATTCTTCCGGCAATTTTTATGATATTTGTTTTAAGCTGTTCAAGGCCCTCAGCAATTTTTTCCTCATCACCGTTGGCATCTTCTTTTATACGGCTTTCATTTTTTTCATAATCAGCTTTAAGCTGGGCATTTTCAGCTGTAACATCGTACTTTGTTATTTCATATGGATTAGCATTTTTACTTTTGAGTTCGTTGAGCTTTTCGATACGGACCTTCTTTAAAACGTTGATATCCTGTTCCTTTATTTCAGTCTCTTCCGGCTGTAAATTATTCTGATTTTCACTCATAATATATGACTTCCTGTGAAGTCCAACCCTCCGTAAATTATTTTGATATTTCGAGAACCTCGAATTTTATTTCGCCTGCGGGAGCTTCAACGGTAAAGATATCGCCAACTTTTTTCTTAAGGGAGGCCTTTCCGATAGGAGATTCGTCCGAAAGCTTACCCGACTTTATATCTGCGTGGTTTGTACCTACGATTGTAAATGTTTCAATTTTATCAGTACCGACTTTTCTTATTTTGATGATTGAACTCATACCGATTTCGTCTACAGAAACCTTATCATCATCAACAACTTCGGCGTTTTCGAGAGTTTTCTGGAGTTCTACGATTTGAGCTTCAAGAATACCCTGATCATTTTTGGCTTCATCGTACTCGGCATTTTCAGAAAGGTCTCCGAATGAACGAGCTTCTTTAAGTTTTTGTGCAACCTCGGCACGTTTCTCTGTAATAAGGTAAGCAAGTTCCTTTTCAAGTTTTTCGTAGCCATCTCTGGACATTTGTTTTTTAGCCATAACTACAACTCCTTATCATTTTTCGATATACGTTTAATTATAATATATCCGTTAAAAAAAGTCAATATCAAACCATTTTAATTTTTCATTTGTTCTTTTATAGCCTCAATAGCCTTATTAAGCTGTGCATCGGCCTTAGGATTTTCCTTAGAGACTTCTGCAATGTAATCAGGTGTAAGACCTATACCATCATAGCATTCTGAGTTTACTGTTTTATACTTGGCAACTGTAAGAACGACAGCACTTCCGTCGTCAAATTCCGTAGTATTCTGCAAAACTCCATTACCGAAAGTTTGTTCGCCAACAAGCTTTGCTTTGCCAAAATCTCTGAGTGCAGCAGCAAAAAGCTCAGCATAGCTTGCCGTCTTACCATTTACTATAACAGTCATCGGCAAATTAAGTTCTGTAGCGTCCGAATAAACAAGAGTTTCTGTTTTATTTGCATCATATTCAGCGACAGCCACAACACCTTCCGGAAGAAGTGGGTCAAGGCAGTCCTCCACTGAAGAAACTAAACCGCCGTCATTATCCCTTACATCGAAGATAATTGCTTTTGCACCGTTTGCAACAAGTTTTTCAAGTTGTGTATTAAATTGTTCAGGTGTATTTTTCTTGAATGCAGATATTTTAATATATCCTATATAGTTATCAAGCATATCGCCGGTTACTGATATTACTTCCATTGAGGCTCTTTTGAAAGTATAATTTGAGTCCTTACCGTCACGTCTGACCGTAATTGTTATATCTGTTCCTTCAATTCCACGCATTGAATCAACTGACTCCTCAAAACCTTCTGTAAGCACATCTTTTGAATCGATCGCAACTATTATGTCGCCGACCTTTACATCAGAACCATTAAGTGGTGAATTATCAAGTATATCGGTTATTGCTATGTATCCACTCTCATCTTTTTCAACAGTTATGCCAAGTCCAACAGCTTTACCGGATTCGTCGGCAAGTTCTTCCTGATATTCATCGGCTGTAAGATATTTTGAATACTTGTCTGAAAGTCCATTTACATAACCTTTTAGTATGCCGTAATTAAGATTTTCTTCATTGATATCGCTGTAATAGTTCTGACGTACAAAAGTATCAAGGCTTTCGAGCTTCTCATATTTTGCTGCTTTTTCATTGACGTCGACAACTTTTTTATTAAAGCTTTCAAGTGAAAAAAAAGATGTAAGTATAAAAGTTACTGCTGAAGCAATTGCTATAAGACTGAGAGTAAGACCAAGAGTTACTTTTTTGTTCATTGAATAATCACTCACTTAAATAAAAGTTTACAGCGAAAAACACGGGCAGCCGTAACTGCCCGAGTAATTTTACGCCTTAGAATTTGTTTTAAGCTCCGCCGTTGAAATCGCATAAAGACTATACTTGAAGCTTTTAAAACTATTTTATCATAGATAATCACGAGGATTTACAGCCGTACCATTTACACGGATTTCAAAATGCAAATGAAAACCTGTTGAAAATCCGGTTGAACCGATTGCTCCTATAGCCTGTCCAGCTGAAACATAGTCACCTACAGAAACGTAGACTGATTCAAGATGTCCATATAAAGTCGAATATGTGCCATCGTGGTCAATAATAACATAGTTTCCGTAACCATTTCCACAACAGTTGCTGTCCTTGCCATAATTATGAGTACATGAATTTGAAACAGCAATTACAGTTCCTGCTTTAGCAGCACAAGCAGATGCACCTTCGATACCGCCGCCTGCAATATCTATACCTGCATGAAGGCTGCCCCATCTGTATCCGTATTCACTTGAGACGTAATAGAATCCAGGTGCAGGCCAAGAAAATCCGGCACTTGATGGAGCTTCTGGTTCTGAAGAGCCTCCACCGTTATCACTGCTTCCACTGTTGCCATTATCAGAGCTTGATGAATTGTTGCCGGATGAAGAAGACGACGATGACGAAGAAGACGATGATGATGATGAACTGCTTGAAGCACTTGCAGCGGCAGCTCTTGCAGCAGCTGCGGCTTCTTCATCGGCTTTCTGTTTAGCTGCGGCAGCAGCTTTTGCAGCTTCCTGTTTTCGTTTGATTTCGTCTTCAATTTCTTTCTGGGTAGCTTCGATCTTTGCATTATCGTTTTCAAGTTCCTCCTTGCTCTTATTTTTGCTTTGAGCTTCAAGAGCAAGTCTGTCTATTTCGTCCTGAGATTTTTCGTAGGCAGTGTTATATTCATCAATCAGACCGTTATATTCAGTCTTTTTCTTATCCTGTTCTTCTTTTTGCATTTCAAGATCAAGGCGTTCTTTTTCAAGATTTGATTTTGAAGTTTCAAGAGTTGTGATTTGTGTTTTTAAAGTTTCTATCAAATCGTTATCGTGTTCAGCAATTCTGTTTACCATTTCAACACGGGAAAGCATATCATAGAAATCAGTAGAGCCTACAATTGCTTCGGCAAGGCTGTCATTTCCGGTAACATACATTGCTCTTAGACGCTGCTTAAACAAGTCAGTATTTTTGCCGACCTGTACCTCCTGATCTGAAATATCAGATTTAAGCTTATTGATATTCTCTTCTTTTGCAGCAATATCATTTTTTATTCTTGTCATTTCCTCATCGACGATTTTGATATTATTCTGCATAAGTGTTATCTGATCTGAAAGTGTCTGCTGATATGCTTTCTGGTCATTCTGGTCACTTTCAAGACCTGAAAGTTCCTTGTCAAGAGCCGCAATAGCATCTTCGTTTTTCTTTTTCTGGTCCTGAAGCTCTGCAACAGTCTGTGCCTGAATTTCCGGCTGTTCGGAGAAATATGTACCTGAGAGAACACCTGCTACAACTGCAAAGCAAATAATAAATGTCGCTAATCTTTTGAATTTGAAACTTTTCTTCATAGTCCACGTTTACCGTTAAACGGTACTCCTTTCGATAACTTAAAAGTATTATACGTTGATATGTTTTCTTGTGAAAATCACACTTCCCAAAGCCCCAATAAAAGATCCGGCAATTATGTATGATAGCAGAACGTAAACTCGTATGCTGCTGAATTGAATAATATTGCCCAATCCGATAACGTTCATAACATTTACCTGTTTAGTCAGCAATTCAAACAACGAATTATAAGCCGCCCAAGTAATTATGAAAGCCCCGATGCCTGAAAAAAATCCTGTAACCATACCCTCAACAAAGAACGGAGTTCGTATGAATGAATTAGTCGCACCGACATATTTCATTATCTGAATTTCCTCACGTCTTGTAAATATGCTTGCTTTAGTCGTATTTGAAATCATAATCATTGAAACTACGGCAAGAGCGGCGATAATAGCACATGCAACCATTGTTACCACACGTCTTAGTTCCTTGAGGACGTTTACAAACTCTTGTGAAGCCTTAACATAATAGATATCGTTGAGTCCACGGATTTCAGAGATTATTTGCGGAACCTCATCAATATTTGAAACTTTTACTCTATATCCGTCAACAAGAGGATTATCATTGCCGAGTGATTCAAATATTTTTTCATATTCCGGCATTTGAACGAGCATTTTGTTAAATGCGTCCTCTTTTGATTCAAATGTCACTTCGGAAACTCCTTTTATTTTGGCAAGGTCCTGACCTATTTCAGTAATTCTTGCCTTATCGGCTTTATCGTTTATAAAAACTGCTATTTCGTTTTTATCACTTATACCGCCTATCATTGAGTTGATATTAAAATAGAAAATAACAGATGCACCGACAAGCAACAGTGATATAAGCAGTACACAGAACGTAGCAAAAGCCATCATTTTATTTTTCCAAACATTTTCAACGCCTTGGTCAACAAGGTATTTTACACCACTAAGCTTCATTAATACCTCCGATCACCTCATCGAAAACAATTTCACCATCAGTGATATTGATAATTCTTCCGCCGAAATGGCGAACGAGGTCGTGCTCATGAGTAACCATAAGAATTGTAGTACCGCAGTCATTTATGCCTTTAAGCAGTTCAACGATTTCATAGGAAAGTTCCGGGTCGATATTTCCGGTAGGTTCGTCTGCGATAATGAGTTTAGGGTCATTAACCAAAGCTCTTGCGATAGCAACTCTTTGTTTTTCGCCGCCGGAGAGCTCGTCCGGATATGAGTTTGATTTAGCCTGAAGACCTACAAGGCTTATAACATATGGAACTCTTTTTCGGATATATTTTTTAGGAGCGTCAATAACCCTGAGAACGAAAGCGATATTTTCGTAAACGGTCATTGATGGAATAAGTCTGAAATCCTGAAACACAAAACCGAGAGTACGTCTGAATTCCGGAATCTGTCTGCGTTTCATTTTGTTAAGGTTATAGCCGTTTACAGTAACAACACCGCTTGTCGCATTGATTTCTTTAAGCAGGAGCTTAATCATTGTACTTTTTCCGGCACCCGAAGAACCTACGACAAAAGCGAAGTCACCGTCATTAATTTTTAGACTGACGTTATTCAGGGCATCAACTCCACTTGAGTAGGTAACGGATACGTTTTTAAGTTCTACCACAGGATACACCTTCCTTTGCGGACATCCGCACAACACAGTTCATGCAAGATAATACACAAACTGCAAAAGTTATGCAAATATGGCAAAAGCATCAGAATTTCACAGGATTTGCCGAAAGATACTTTTTAACCATAAGAGCGATTTTAAAGATAATAGCGTGATCAAACTCTCTGAGATCAAGACCTGTAAGCTTTTTTATCTTTTCGAGTCTGTATACAAGAGTATTTCTGTGAACGAAGAGTTTTCTTGAAGTTTCTGAAACGTTGAGGTTATTTTCAAAGAATCTCTGTATAGTGAAGAGTGTTTCATGGTCAAGAGATTCAATGCTTCCGACCTTAAAGACTTCACGGAGAAAAGTTTCGCACAAAGTAGTAGGAAGATGGTAAATGAGTCTTGCAATACCAAGGTTGTCGTAGCTTACGATGATTTTATCGGTATCGAAAACCTTTCCGACTTCAAGAGCCATCTGAGCTTCCTTGAATGAGCGTGCGAGTTCTTTTACGCCTACAACAGGTGTGCCTATTCCGACGTTTACTCTTGTATAGAATTCACTGCTGAGAGTATCAGCTATTGAGCGTGCAAGTTTTTCAAGATCTTTTGATTCAACAGCACTTTTGAGTTCTTTGACAAGAACGATATCTGTTTCGGTGATGTTGAAGACGAAATCCTTGCTTTTGTCAGGGAAAAGATTCTGGATGACTTCATAAGCGGATATATCGTTAGCTGAAACGATTCTTATAAGCAGAACAACTCTGCTGATTTCCGCATTGAAATGAAGTTCCCTTGCTTTGATAACGATGTCACCAGGAAGAACGTTATCGAGAACGACATTCTTTACAAAGTTATTTCTGTCATATTTTTCGTCATAGTATTGTTTTATGTTGGCAAGAGTGATTGCCATAATACTTGCATATTTAGCTGCAGCATCATCAACACCCTCAACAAATACAGCATAATCGGGTTTTACTCTTGAACCGAAAGGCTTGTAGGTGTAACCGTCACGGATAAAGATATCGTGTGAATCTGTGAGATCAAGAGAGACGAATTCGTTAGTTGTGCCTACCTTTGTAAGGTCGCTGCAGGCGATGATTGTAGCGGTTTCGTCGACAACACCGATAGTAGCATCGATTGTATCACGCATCTGATGAACCAAACCCTGAAATAATCTGTTGGACATAATAAACATCCCTTCTGTTTTTAATAATATAAGCATTTGTGTCAGATTAACAGGAGCATCTAAATATATTACAAATTGTAACACATTATTATTAACAAATTATGAACGTTCTGTTAAATCTGCGCTTTTAGCCTTAATTTTCATCTTATTTTCACATTCCAATATGTCAAATTGCGACAAAATGCGATTTGTTCTTGTAACCTTATTGTAATTATTTGGTTACATTTTGTCGGGACAATCAATTTTCAGTATTCTTGAAACATTTTCAAGTACCTGTTTTACAGAAAGACAAAGTTCATATCTTGCGGCACGAAGTTCAGCATTTTCTGCATTTTTCACGCTGCATGAATCGTAAAATCTGTGGAAAAGTGTGGCAAGTTCAACTGAATACTTTGTAATCTTGGCAGGGTCGTAGAATTTAGCTGCCTGATTTATTTCTGTCGGCAATGCTGCAAGGTGACGTATAAGTTCAGTTTCACGTTCTGAGTCAAGAAGTGAGAGATCTGCCTTTTCAGTTGGAAGCAGGTTTTCTGATTTCAGATTAGAAATCATACTGCAGATTCTTGCATGAGCATACTGAACATAGTAAACCGGGTTCTGAGATGATTTTTCAACAGCGAGATCGAGGTCAAATTCAAACTGTGAGTTTGCCTCACGCATATTGAAGAAAAATCTTGCAGCATCTATCGGAATTTCGTCAAGAAGAGTCACAAGCGTAATAGCCTTACCGCTGCGTTTAGAGAGCTTTACAACTTCTCCGTTGCGAACGAGTCTTACCATCTGCATAAGCACAACATCAAGCTTGTCCGCATCAACGCCAAGTGCTGTAAGAGCAGCTTTAAGTCTTGGAACATAGCCATGATGGTCTGCACCAAGAACATTTATAGCTTTGTCAAAACCTCGTGTAACGAGTTTGTCATAGTGATAGGCAATGTCCGGTACAACATAAGTAGGAATGCCATTTGCTCTTACGAGAACGAAGTCCTTGTCGACGCCAAAATCAGTTGCTTTGAACCATATTGCACCATCAAGTTCGTAAGTATGACCTGTTTCCTTGAGCTTTGAAACGATACGCATTGTTTCGCCGTTTGCATGAAGCTTGCTTTCTCTGAACCATGTATCATAAACTATTCTGTATTTTTTCAGGTCACGTTCAAGACCGTCTATATTCTTAGGCAGAGCATAATCAACAAGCACTTTTCTTCTTTGTTCTTCGGAAATGTTCTGAAGAGAATTGCCATGTATATCAAAGTAGTTTTTAGCGTGTTCTATTATGTCAACACCTCTGTAAGCGTCTTCAGGCATAGGAAAAGCATCACTGTTGCCATCTTCGCCGTAAATTGCATGACAAACAGATTCATTATCGGAATAGGATTTGCATATTTCAGTTCCAGCCTCACTGCATATCTGCATATATCTGAGTGAAAGTGACTTGCCGAATTTTTCTATCTGATTTCCTGCGTCATTGACGTAAAATTCACGTTCTGTGCGATAGCCTGCCCATTCAAGAACACTTGCAAGGCAATCGCCTATAGCACCGCCTCTTGCGTTGCCAATGTGCATAGGACCTGTTGGATTTGCCGAAACAAATTCAACAAGAGCACTTTTGCCGTTGCCAAGATTTGTTCTGCCATACTTATCGCTTTCGTCGAGAACATTTGTAACAACGTCACTGAACCATTTTTTACCAAGGAAGAAATTTATAAATCCCGGACCTGCAATTTCGTACTTATAGAAAAGTGAGCCGTCGAGGAAAACCTCATTGCATATAAGTTCGGCGATTTTCCTTGGTGACATTTTAAAGCTGCGTGCACAGACCATAGCTGCATTTGTGGCGAAATCGCCGTGTGACTTATCGGCAGGTATTTCAATATTGAAAGCAGGAAGTGGAACTGACGGAACCGCTTCATTAGCAACAAGGCAGCCTAAAGCGTTCATAATAATTTCGTTGAGTTGTTCCGAAGCTTTTTTAATAAGATCTGACATTTTCAAATTCCTTTCACTGATTCAGATTTTCCTTGATTTCCAGTATTATTTCGTTATCAGAAAGATATGCGGAATTTATATCAAGAGTATATTTCATATGGAGTTTTCCGCACTCAGAGATTTTATTATCAATTGACTGTGTGAATACACCTATCTGCATATCACCGAAAGGAGTATCGTAATGGCAGTAATGCTTTGTACCAATTTCGAGTGACAGTGCAGAATTTACTGCACCTGTTCTTACGACAGCAGCATTATTGTTTCCTTCGATTTCAATTGTAGTGACTGAGCCTTCAAATCCTGTAGCAGACGTATCCTCATAAATAATCCTGAATGTATCATCAATTTTTTCGTACCAGGCGTCGGTCATAAGTTCTGTTTCGGTTTTTTCATCGTCCTGCCACTGAATGCTTTTGAGCAGCAGTTTTACATTATTTTTCAAAATAGACTCCTTATAAGTTGCTGCTGAATATTTCGCCGTTTATCTTTGTTCCGAGAAAATTTTTTGCATTTTCCTCAAAAAGCTCTGTACTGTCGCTGACATAGAAAGTATTATGACCGTTTTCTGTACGATCTGTCAGCAGATTTTTTTCAACAAGGCAGATTTCGGCATATTTTGCAGCCTCTTTACCTGAAGAAATAAGTGTTACGTCTTCGCCCATATAGTCTGCTATAATATCTTTTATAATGGGGTAATGTGTACAGCCGAGAATAAGAGTATCAACGCCCTCAGCCTTCATAGGAGCAAGGTATTCGGCAGCAACCATTTTTGTTATCTTGTTGTCTCTGTCAGTGTAACCATTTTCAACGAGGTGAACAAATAGCGGACACGGATTACCTACAACAACAGTACCCGGTCTTATAGTTTTTATAGCTTTTGCAAAGCTTCCGCTTCTTATGGTAGCGGGAGTACCTATAACACCTATTCTACCGTTTTTCGTATTACTGCAAGCTGCCTGAGCCGCAGGAAGAAGCACACCTGTAAACGGCATATCATCAACAAGTACATTTGTACCGATTACTGAGCTTACCGTACCGCAGGCAGCAATTATCATTTTAATTTTATGTTTTTTAAGGAAAGCGATATCCTCATTAGCGTATTTCAGAACTGTTTCACGGCTTCTGCTGCCATATGGAATACGTGCGGTATCGCCAAAATATATAATATTTTCGTTTGGGAGAATTTTATTGAGCTCGCTTACAGCGGTAAGTCCGCCGACGCCTGAATCAAATACACCGATTGCATCATTATTCATAAAAAGCTCCTTTTTGCAATAAAGTTTTTCCGCAAATTCTGAATACAAATTTAATTAATGAAACCTGTATCAAGCGGATTAAAGAGGTATCTGCTTATTTAGTTAATAGGCCTTTTCAATAGCCTGTTCAATTAACTTATCTACGAGGTATGACTGTGACATACCAAGGTCTTCCATAAGCTTAGGGTACATACTAATTGGAGTAAATCCCGGCATAGTATTTATTTCGTTGATATAAACCGTACCATCGTCAGTCAGGAAGAAATCGACTCTTGAAAGTCCACGACAGCCAAGAGCCTTGTAAGCTTTCAGAGCCGTGTTACGGATTTCGTTCATTTTATCTGCTTCAAGTTCTGCAGGAATAGACAGTCTTGAATCACCCAGTACATATTTTGCATCATAGTCATAAAATTCATTACACGCCTGAATTTCGCCGACATACGAAGCGAATGGGCTGTCATATCCGAAAACAGCAACTTCAAGCTCACGACCCTTTATAAATTCTTCGATAATTACCTTGCTGTCGTGAGAAAATGCAGTTTTAACAGCAGCATCAAGTTCTTCCAAATTATTTGCCTTGTTGATACCGATAGATGAACCACAGTTTGCAGGCTTAACGAAAAGAGGAAATTTAAGTTTCTGAGCAATTGATTCATATTCCTTTTCGAGATGACTTATGTTTCCTTGTGTAATCATTTTCCACTTAGCAGTTTTAATGCCGTTATAGTCAAGAATCATATGAGTATGAGCCTTATCCATGCAGCAGGCAGAAGCCAACAGACCGCAGCCTACATAAGGAATTTTTGCCATATCGAGCAAGCCCTGAAGTGTACCGTCCTCACCGTTTTTACCGTGGAGAACAGGAAAAACGACGTCAATTTTTCTTACAGAAACCTCACCGTTTTCGATAATAAGTATCCCGCCGTTTATAGGGTCAGGAGAAATAACAGCCGAAGTGCAGTCCGTATTAAATTCCCATTTACCGTTTTTAATATCCTCAACGTCGCCAGGATAGTAAAGCCAGCGTCCTTTTTTTGTTATGCCAATGCAAGTAACGTCATATTTATCCTTTGGGATACTGCTGATGACATTTGAAGCGGAAATCAGAGAAATATCGTGTTCATTTGAAGCACCGCCGAATAAAACAGCGACTTTAATTTTTGCCATAATGAATTAACTCCTTTGGAAATTTTCGGACTGCATAAATGTACTTGTGATACCTGTATATCTGATAGTCAAGAGTCACGGCAAGTACAAAACTACAGAACGTCATAATCATAAGTCTGTCGATTATATAATAGAAGCTATAAATTTTACCGACAGATTTTACAAACATTTTTTTAGTATCAATATATTTTATCACATTTCACAAAAAACTGCAAGTATTTTTTGCAGAAATAACGTGAAATGTGTAATTTTCAAAAAATAGCAATAACTTTTACACAAGTTTCAACGTAAAACTTTGTGCATTTTGACGTATAAAAGTGTTTAGACCTATAATATATAGTATTCAATGACGCACAAATTTATGCATGAAAAGACCGGACTTTAAAAATCCGGTCTTAAAATTATTTAATTGCAAAGTGAACCGGCATACCATTTTTCATTTTTGTATGTACTTCTCCCTGTATAAGTGGAAGGAAATATTCAATTGCCTCCGGAAGTATATCATTTTCATCACTATTAAGCCATTCCTTTGGAAAATGCTTTTCGTGATTTGCAGCAGATGACGCATCTTCTGAACCTATGCTTATAGTATATGGTTCATTACTTTCACGCACATAAGTCATAACACATCCTGTTTTACCTGAAATTGCGGCATCAACAGCAGCTGCACCGATTTTTTCAGATTCTTCGAGGTCTGTTGCCGAAGCAAGGTGTGCACTGCATCTTTGCATTACATTAAGTTCTATTGAACGCACTTTACATTTAAATACTTCTGATACAAGATTTTCAAGATATTTTCCTATTCCCGACAAATATTTGTGGCCAAAAGCATCAAGCTTACCTGATTGATAAGCTTCAGCCGCAAAATTCCCGTCATCAGTACAAACTCCCTCAGAAACAGCGACAATAACGGCCTTATGTTCTTTGCGGACTTTTTTTACATCTTCAATAAACTTTTCACGACTGAATCTTCCCTCAGGAAGATAAATAAGATGCGGAGCGGATTCACCGTTTGCTCTAAGACAACATGATGAAGCCGTAAGCCAGCCTGCATGACGTCCCATAACTTCAATCACCGTAACAGAATCAACACCATACACCCTGCTGTCACGGACGATTTCCTGGATTGTAGACAGAACGTATTTTGCCGCCGAACCAAATCCCGGACTGTGGTCTGTTCCGCAAAGGTCATTGTCAATAGTTTTAGGTATTCCGATGACTTTTATGTCAATATTGTGTTCGGTAAAATAGTGTGAAAGCTTCATAACAGTGTCCATAGAATCATTTCCACCGATATAAAAAAACATTCCTATATTAAATTTTCTGAATGATTCTATAATTTTTTCATAATCGGAGCGATTCTCGTGAGCATCTGGCAACTTGTATCTGCACGAACCAAGTGCTGTTGACGGAGTATGTATAAGCAGTTCCAGATCATCATCATTTTTTATTGAGTCGGAAAGATCGACATATCTGCATTCCATAACTCCTGTAATTCCATTTAAGGCACCATAAATCTTATTAAACTTACCTGAATCGACAGCACATTTGTAAACACCTGCGAGGGAGGCATTGATTGCACAAGTAGGTCCGCCTGATTGTGCTACGGCAATATTCATCTTAACATCTGACATTTAAAACCGTCATCCTTTCCACTGAAAAATTTGGTATATTCTTATACGTACAAATACACCCGAAAAATTCTCATAATTAAATTTATTATATCATATTTCTAAACGATGTTCAATAGTTTGCGATAAATATTGTTAAGCATACCTTACGCTTTAATTATGCAATATATAATAATTTTAATATATTATATAAGCTTGAAATGCTTTAAAGCAAATTCAATACCATTGTCCTCAATATTCTTTGTAACAAACGATACGTCGTTTTTGATAGCATCAGCTGCACCCATACCGATACTGTTAGGAACTGCTTTAAGCATTGGCAAATCATTTGTACTGTCGCCTATTGCAAAAGCGTTTTCGTACGGAATTGCCAATTCATTAAGCATCATCTCAATTGCTGTCGCTTTTGAAAATTCTTTGGGAACAATTTCAAAAAATCCATTTCCACGGTCTATTACAGAAAAATGATTATTCAAAAAATCCATAAGCCTGTTTATATCTGTATCGTCGTCAGTCCAAATGACAAATTTATCAAAATTGAATTTCTCAACATCTATGCTTTGAGTTACATCCACGCCTTTTTTATCAAAAGATTGTCTGAATCTTTCACATTCATCGCAGGTTCTTGATTCTAAGTCAAAAAACGCCGTATCTCTGCGTTCATAAAGAGGAATTGCATTGCATCTGCGTATAATATCCCTTGTCTGTGCCGAAAGTCTGCGGCTTCTTGTACTGTAAA
Organism: Ruminococcus sp.; assembly: GCA_022641595.1. Lineage (GTDB taxonomy): Bacteria > Bacillota > Clostridia > Oscillospirales > Ruminococcaceae > Ruminococcus. The sequence goes on from JALCDN010000027.1 coordinate 22,204, forward strand.
GCAAAACTTCGCCTGCGTACTCAATATATGTTCCACAGCCGCAAAGATAGCCGTCAAACCCGATTTCCTTTATACGTTTGCTTACGTTAAAAGCGGTTCTTCCTGTATTAATAAACGTAAGATTACCGTTTTCACGAGTTTTTCTTATAGCACTTACGGTGCTTTCCGGAATAACCGAAGGTGAAGTTTCTGTAACAATAGTTCCGTCTATATCGAAAAAAATAATTTTATTCATTGCCATCGTCCTTATTAAATAGTTCTCTATCATTATAGACCTTTTATTAATTCTTGTCAATCGCAGGTTATTTTTTGCATAAAACACATTTTTCCGTTAAAACTAATGTCGGAGGTGTTATACATGAAAAAAAATATATTTTCAGAATCAAAATCTGCCAAGAGTTTTTATGCAGCACTTGGAATAAGTGCAGTAATGATTGGTTCAGCGTGTTATTTTTCTTACAATCAAAATGCTAAAAATGAGCTTACAGAATCGTCCGTATCTGCGTCAGAATCAGAGGCTGCTGTTGACAGAAAGCAGACAAGTATACCTAAAACAGTGACTTCAACAACAAAAATTACGTTTTCAACAGCTCATACAATAATAACTCATACAACCGCAGCTAAACCTGTTGCAGTTATTCCTCCTGTTACTACAAAAGCCATAACTGTACCAAAGGCTGAAAAGCAGGCTGATTCAGCAACAAAGACAGATTCAAAGTGGTCATCGCCGCTAAAGGATATGTCGAATGTAATTAATATGTTCAGCAATAAAGAGCTTGTCAAGAACATAACAACCGGTTCATGGCAGACTCACAACGGAGCTGATATTGCGGCAAAAATCGGCGATGATGTAATGTCAATCGGCGACGGTGAGGTAACCGCTGTCAATAATGATCCACTTTGGGGAACAACTGTGATAATTGACCACAAAAATGGATTTGTTAGCCGTTATTGTGGACTTGCAAAGGATTTGCCTGTTCAGAAAGGTGCAAATGTAACAGCCGGAATGGTAATTGGCTCTGTAAGTGACACTGCCGATATTGAAAGTGCACTTGATCCACATCTGCACATTGAAGTCATTCAGAATGGTAATTATATAAATCCTATTGACATTCTTGCATAAACTGAAATACTGTCAGAAGTTGTATCTATAAAGATTTTACGCTATATACTGTTGGTATAGCTTCTAAGGTATGCAAATTTCGGGACTGCTTATGGCCGTCCCTACATAAATAGTCATAAAAAATGCAGGCACATTTCTGTACCTGCATTAATTATAAACAAATTGATATTAATTATGCCTTGTTTACGCTTCCGAAAAGCTCCATCTTTTCCTTGACAGTAGCCTTGATAGCTTCAAAACCAGGAGCGAGAAGTTTTCTTGGGTCATAGCCCTTGCCCTGATTGTCCTTACCTTCTTCGATGTACTTTCTTGTAGCAGCAGCGAATGAAAGCTGACATTCAGTATTAACATTTATCTTAGCAACACCGAGAGAGATAGCCTTCTTTATCATATCAGCAGGAATACCTGTACCACCGTGAAGAACCAGAGGCATATCCCCTACCTTTTCCTTTACAGCTGCAAGAGTTTCAAAAGAAAGTCCCTTCCAGTTTGCAGGATACTTACCGTGGATATTGCCGATACCTGCAGCAAGCATAGTAACGCCGAGATCAGCAATCATCTTGCACTCAGTTGGGTCAGCACATTCGCCCATACCGATAACTCCGTCCTCTTCGCCGCCGATAGAACCTACTTCAGCCTCGAGAGAAATTCCGAGAATATCACAAGTATTAACAAGAGCTGTAGTCTTTGCGATATTTTCTGCTATTGGGTAATGTGAGCCGTCGAACATAATTGAAGAAAAACCGGCATTAATGCAAGCCTTTGCTCCTTCAAATGAGCCGTGGTCAAGGTGAAGTGCAACAGGAATAGTGATATTGAGTTCCTTAAGCATACCGTTAACCATACCTACAACGGTTCTGTAGCCGCACATATACTTACCTGCACCCTCAGATACGCCGAGAATAACAGGTGAATTCAATTCCTGAGCTGTAAGAAGAACAGCCTTTGTCCATTCAAGGTTATTGATATTGAACTGACCAACTGCATACTTACCGTCTCTTGCTTTAATGAGCATTTCTTTAGCTGTAACCAACATAAATAATAGCCTCCTGAATTTTCATTTCAAAGGTGAATAACACCCTAACACATTAATTATAATACATTTTCAAAAAAATTGCAATACATAAACGGAAATATTTTCATATGAGCAATTTTAAAAAAATTATACTAAGCAATTTAACATTTACGCTGTCATTATTTAATATCCAAGAACTTCTCCTACAATAATAACTTTGATTCTTCCTTTTTGACGCTGGTGAGCTGAAACAAGATAATTACAGCAAATTCTGTCATCGCTTGAACAGCCGTCGCACATTTCGATATTGCCATTACCTTCAAGAGCGACACAACTTCCGGTTTTATAGCAGTTCGTAGCACAATTCATTCGCTGACAATTTGCAGGAGCAGTTTCACGCATAACACGTTTTGCAGCTTCATCGAGATTAAGGACAATTTTATTGTAGCCGGCAATGACGATTACCGATTTTGGGCCATATGCAATAGCAGCAATTCTGTTGCTGTTGCCGTCAACGTTGTAAAGCACACCGCTTTCGGTAATTGCATTAGCACTTGTAATATATACGTCGGCAGAAAAAGAGGCTCTATACAGCTGATCCACCTTATCTGCGTCAACAGCTGACCTGTCAAGGTATCTGTATTTTTCTGAGCTCAGCATATCAATTATGCCGCACTGCTTCAAAGTTACTGACCCGCCATTTGTTACGACGTCACCGGTTTTAAGAAGTCCCTCAACCATTTTTGGAACATCGTCACGGGTTTCGGCATAGTAAAATTCCATATTGTTTTTCTTGAGATTTTCAGCAGTTCTGTTGATACGTTTTAAAACGATACTTTCGATATTCTTATCCATTATAATTCTCCTTATAAAATATATTTTTTACTGTTTATTTGCAGTTTTTCATAATAGCGTCAACGATTTCCGGGAAAGCCCACTGATTTGTTTTTCTGTTGTATATCCCCATTGCTTCAGTATCGCCTTCAATAATGCCATTGTCCCACCATATACATGGAACACCATATTGTTCAAACATACTTACAAAATATTCAGTCCAATCGACTCTGTACTGTAGATTATCCTTATTTGAGCAACCGAATTCATCTATTATTGTAGGAATACCTTTTTGATTGAAGTAATAGAAAATAACCTCGGCAGTTTTCTTGATTTCGTGTATATCTGCCTGATTATCAGCACTCCACTGAGAGCTTCCTTTTGGATTTATAGTAAAATCGTACGGTTTATATGCATGAATTGAAATAATAATTTTCTTATCATTTGGAATTGTTACATTCTTCAGAACCTCCTCAGAATTTGAAGAACAATAACCTGTTATCATAAGGTGACGCAATGAATTATTGCCACCTGTTGCACGAATTGTGTCGACAAAGTTCTGATTCAGTTTATTTATGACATTGCGAGCCTCTTCGTTTCCGTTAGTCCACTCAATATCAGTATCTACAAGGCGTGGTTCATTCATTGATTCAAAAATAAGGTGTTCATCATATCCCATAAAGTAATTTGCTATCTGATTCCAGACTTTGATGAATTCATCAGAAGTTGCTTTATAATTTTCTTCTGTAGGCTTTATCCATGATTCATGATGTAAATCGATTATGACGTAAGTATTATCATCGATTGCATAATCAACAACTTCACTGACACGCTTCATCCAATCGTCTTCAATGGTGTAATTTGGAGCATCGCCTATGTGGTCTTGCCATGTTATTGGAATTCTTATCACATTAAATCCTGCACTTTTTATATCATCAATCATTTTTTGGGTTGTAACAGGATTTCCCCATGCGGTTTCATAACTTGAAACTACCT
>JALCDN010000028.1 GCA_022641595.1 Ruminococcus sp.
CCGTTCCCATTCCGAACACGGTAGTTAAGCTCAGCTGTGCCTACAATACTTGGCTGGTAACGGCCCGGGAAGATCGGTCAGTGCCGACACCCACAGAAGCTGACCTTTTCGTTAGCTTCTGTTTTTTATTTAATGATTATTGCCTGAAGGTGTATAGAATACTTTCGGGCAATTTTTTTATAATGTATATTTGTCTGCTGATAGTTTCATTACTCTCTTGAAATTATCAGCAGATTTTGTTATAATATATTATGAAAATCAAAAAATGAAGTGGGGAATTACATGAACATATTGTATTTAAAATACGCTGTTGAAATCGAAAAATCCGGTTCATTGAATAAAGCTGCTGAGCATCTTTATATGGGACAGCCGAACCTCAGCAGGGCAATAAAGGAACTAGAGTCAGCACTTGGAATTACTATTTTTGTACGCTCTGCAAAGGGAATGTCAACAACCCCAGAGGGTAATGAATTTTTGCAAAATGCGAAAAAAATTTTATCTGAGATTGATTCACTTGAGAATATGTATAAAAGTGGAAAAAAGACGAAACAAAAGTTTTCAATTTCTGTACCAAGAGCTTGCTATATATCCGAGGCATTTTCTCAGTTCTCAAAATTAATCGACCCTGAAAGTCCGGCTGAGTTATTTTATAACGAAACGAATTCACTTCACGTTATAAAAAATATTACAGAGAATGATTATAAATTGGGTATAATTAGGTACCCTGCGGACTATGATAAGTATTTTAAAGAGATGCTTGAGGAAAAAGGATTTGCATATGAACTTGTGACAGAGTTTCGTTATGTATTGATTATGAGCAAGCAGCACCAACTTTCAGAATATGATGATATAAGTTATGATGATTTAAAGCCATATACAGAAATAGCTCATGCCGATCCTTTTTTACCTTCTATTCCTGCATCTGCTGCTAAAAAGGAAGAACTGCCTGAAAATATTGAAAAAAGGATTTTTGTTTTTGAACGTGCAAGTCAATTTGATTTGCTTTCGGAAAATACTGATACATTTATGTGGGTTTCGCTTGCACCACAGAAATTACTTGACAGATTTGGACTTGTAAAGAAAAAATGCTCGGATAATTGCCGTATATACAAAGACGTTCTTATATACAAAAAGGACTATCATCTGAGTGAACTTGACAAGCTTTTTATTACTGAACTGTGCAAATCAAAGAGGCAGCATATATAAATTATATCTTGAAGTTCAGACTTTTTCTTTATAAGCAATTTTTGTTGCAATGCAATAAAAATATAAATTTTATGATTTTTGCCCAAAATTATAAGGGTACCTCTAAAAATGAGTTTTTAGAGATACCATTAAGCTATATCACTGAATACAATACAGTTATATAAATCTTACAATTCCCAGAATTAAAAAAATATAGTATAATTATGACAGTAAAAAAATATCTGATTATTATTTTACAAATTTCCGATGATACTTTTATGGAGGGCTAAAATGGTAGAGAATAATTATGAAATCGTTGACGGCATAGAAAAGCTTGAAGCTGCTATTGCACGTGTAAGGAATGCACAAAAGATTTTCTCAGGATATGCTCAGCAGCAGGTTGATAAGATTTTTCTTGCAGCTGCTTCTGCTGCGAATAAACAGCGTATTCCTCTTGCAAAGCTTGCGGTTGAAGAAACCGGAATGGGCATTGTCGAGGATAAGGTTATTAAAAACCATTATGCTTCCGAATATATATACAATGCGTATAAAAATGTAAAAACTTGTGGTGTAATCGAAGAAGACAAGGCTTACGGAACAAAGAAAATTGCTGAACCAATAGGCGTTATTGCTGCTGTAATTCCAACAACTAATCCGACATCAACGGCTATCTTCAAAACTCTTATTGCACTGAAAACACGAAATGGCATAATAATAAGTCCTCACCCGAGAGCTAAGAAGTCAACAATTGCGGCTGCAAAGGTTGTACTCGAAGCAGCAGTTGAAGCAGGTGCGCCAAGGGATATTATAGGTTGGGTTGATGTTCCAAGTCTTGAAATGACAAATCTTGTCATGAAGGAAGCTGATATTATTCTTGCAACCGGTGGTCCGGGAATGGTAAAGGCAGCTTATTCAAGCGGAAAGCCGGCACTCGGAGTAGGTGCAGGAAATACTCCTGCAATCATTGATGAAACCGCTGACGTAATTCTTGCTGTAAACTCAATTATACATTCAAAGACTTTTGATAACGGAATGATATGTGCATCAGAGCAGTCTGTAATTGCGCATGAAAAGATATACGATGCTGTAAAGAATGAATTTGCTTCAAGAGGATGCTACTTCCTTAATCCGGAAGAAACTGAAAAGGTTCGTAAAACAATTATTATAAACGGAGCACTTAATGCAAAAATTGTCGGACAAAAAGCTTATACAATTGCAAAACTTTCAGGAGTAAAAGTGCCTGAAGGTACGAAGATTCTTATCGGCGAGGTTGAAAGTGTTGATCTTTCCGAAGAATTTGCACATGAAAAGCTTTCACCTGTTCTTGCAATGTACAAAGCAAAAGACATTAATGACGCTTTTGAAAAAGCTGAACATCTTATTGCAGACGGTGGATATGGCCATACTTCATCAATTTACCTTAATGTAGCAACAGAGTCAGAAAAGCTTGACGAGTTCTCACGCCGTATGAAAACTTGTCGAATTCTTGTAAATACTCCGTCCTCACACGGTGGAATCGGTGACCTGTACAATTTCAAGCTTACACCGTCACTTACACTTGGCTGTGGTTCTTGGGGAGGAAATTCAGTAAGTGAAAATGTAGGTGTCAAGCATCTTATCAATATAAAAACGGTTGCCGAGAGGAGAGAGAATATGCTTTGGTTCCGAACACCTGAAAAAGTATATATCAAGCGTGGTTGTCTGCCGGTTGCCCTTGATGAACTGAAGAACGTAATGGGTAAAAAAAAGGCATTTATTGTTACAGACAGTTTCCTCTATAAAAATGGTTATACAAAGCCTATTACCGATAAATTGAATGAACTTGGAATAGAATACACCGAATTTTTTGATGTTGCACCTGATCCTACTCTTGCTTGCGCAAAAGAAGGCGCACAGCAGATGAAAGCGTTTATGCCTGACTGCATTATAGCACTTGGAGGCGGTTCTGCAATGGACGCTGCAAAAATAATGTGGGTTATGTATGAGCATCCTGAAGCAGACTTTATGGATATGGCAATGCGCTTTATGGATATTCGTAAACGTGTTTATACATTCCCGAAAATGGGAGAAAAAGCATATTTCATTGCAATTCCGACATCTGCAGGCACAGGTTCAGAAGTAACACCGTTTGCTGTTATTACCGACGAAAAGAGCGGAGTTAAGTATCCTCTTGCCGATTATGAACTGCTTCCTGATATGTCAATCATTGATGCAGACTTCCATATGAGTGCACCAAAGGGACTTACAGCAGCTTCCGGCATAGATGCAGTAACTCATGCACTTGAGGCTTATGCTTCAATAATGGCTACTGATTACACCGATGGACTTGCACTAAGGGCTTTGAAGATGATTTTCAGATATTTGCCGTCTGCTTACGATAACGGACAAACTGATGTTGAAGCTCGTGAGAAAATGGCTAATGCAGCTACAATGGCAGGTATGGCATTTGCAAATGCATTTCTTGGAGTATGTCACTCTATGGCTCATAAGCTTGGAGCATTTCATCATCTGCCACACGGAATTGCCAATGCTCTTATGATTGAAGAAGTTCTTCGTTTCAATGCAAGTGAAGTTCCATCTAAAATGGGAACATTCTCACAGTATGACCACCCACATACACTTGAACGTTATGCAGAGGTTGCAGAATATCTTGGAATTTCAGGCAATACTGATGAGGAGAAGCTTGAGGGCCTTATAGATGCTATAAATAAGCTTAAGGATCGTGTCGGAATCAAGAAGTCAATAAAGGAATACAATGTTGACGAGAAGGATTTTCTTGAACGTCTTGACGCAATGACTGAACAGGCATTTGATGACCAGTGTACTGGTGCAAATCCACGCTATCCACTTATGAGTGAAATAAAACAAATGTATCTTAACGCATATTACGGTAAGAATCATTTTAAGGAAATAGAAGTTCCTAATGCTTCTACAAGCCTTAAAAGCTCTGATGCAGACAGCGTAAAGCAAACATATATAAAATCACGCAAAAATAAGTAGGGAGGTCTTAGTATGAATCTTGAAAGAGTAATTGCTGTCAGAACATCTAAAACGGTGTACCGTGACGGAAATCAGTGCATTAAAATTTTTGATGCTGATTATTCAAAGGCAGATGTTCTTAATGAAGCACTCAATCAGGCTCGTGTTGAGGAAACAGGGCTGAATATTCCGAAAGTTATCGGAGTATCTACTGTCGAAGGAAAATGGGCTATTATTTCAGACTTTATAAAAGGTAAAACGCTTGCACAGCTTATGGAGGAAAATCCTGAAAAGAAGTCGGAGTATCTTGAAAAGTTTGTTGACCTTCAGATAGAGGTTCATTCAAAGAACTGTCCTATGCTTAATAAGCTCAAGGACAAGATGAACCGCAAGATATCTCAGTCAGAGCTTGATGCAACGACACGTTATGACCTTCATACACGTCTTGAGGGAATGCCTAAGCACAATAAGCTTTGCCACGGAGATTTCAATCCATCAAACATAATTATTTCCGACGACGCAACAGCTTATATTCTTGACTGGTCACACGCCACTCAGGGAAACGCTTCTGCTGATGCTGCAAGAACATATCTGCTTTTCTGGTTAAGCGGAGAAATTGAAATGGCTGAGCAGTATCTTGCTTTGTTCTGTAAAAAGAGTGATACCGCAAAGCAGTATGTTCAGAAATGGATGCCGATAGTTGCTGCATCGCAGTCAGTCAAGGGAAATGAAAAAGAACGTGAATTTCTTCTTTCATGGGCAGATGTTGTAGATTATGAGTAATGGAGAGGATATTATGAAAGTAACCGTATGCATAGGAAGCTCATGTCACCTTAAAGGTTCAAGACAGGTGGTTGAGCAGCTTCAATATAAATTAGCAGAAAACAATCTGAAGGATAAGGTTGAGCTTGGAGGAACCTTCTGTATGGGAAAATGTCAGCAGGGAGTATGCGTTACCGTTGACGGAAAGTTCTTTTCCGTAACTCCTGAAAGTGTCAATGATTTCTTCAAAACAGAAATTCTTGAAAAGCTTGCATAGTAAATAAAATTGAGCCTGCCGCAGAAAGCTGTGGCAGGCAAAGTTTATAGCAGTTCTAAAATGAGCGATAGGGGAAGGAGTATAAAAAATGTCCGACTACCTGAAATTGAAAAAATCCAACTGTAAAAACTGTTATAAGTGTATACGTCATTGTCCGGTAAAGTCGATTCGTTTTTCGGGAAATCAGGCACATATTATAGGCGATGAGTGCATTTTGTGCGGACATTGTTTTGTGGTATGTCCTCAGAACGCAAAAGAAATAGTTAACGATACAGAAAAGGTAAAGGTTCTTCTCGAAAGCGGAGTGCCTGTTATTGTAAGTCTTGCACCGTCATTTATTGCAAACTATGACGGAGTAGGTATTGAATCAATGCGTGCAGCACTTAAAAAGCTTGGATTTTTCGACGTTGAGGAAACTGCTCTTGGAGCAACTGTTGTAAAAAAAGAATATGAGAGAATGCTCAAAGAGGAAAATCGTGATATAATAATTTCGTCATGCTGTCACTCTGTAAATCTTCTTATACAGAAGTACTATCCGCAGGAGCTTGCATACCTTGCTGATGTTGTATCGCCTATGCAGGCACATTGTCTTGATATAAAGAAACGTAACCCTCTTGCCAAAACAGTATTTATCGGACCATGTCTTTCAAAAAAGGATGAGGCAGACAGATTTAAAGGAATCGTTGATGCTGTTTTGACTTTTGAGGAGCTTACAACATGGCTTAAAGCGGAAAATATAGTACCTGAGAAGGAAATTGAAGTTAATCAGAACAGTCGTGCGAGATTTTTTCCGACAGCTGGCGGTATATTAAAAACCATGGTACAAGATGCCCCCGGCTACACTTATCTTGCACTTGATGGAGTTGAGAACTGTATCGAAGCTCTTAAAGATATTGAAAACGGAAAGATTCATAAATGTTTCATAGAAATGTCTGCCTGTAGCGGAAGCTGCAGTGGTGGACCTGTAATGGAAAAATTTCATCGTTCGCCTGTAAGGGATTATATGTCAATAGCAAATTATGCAGGAAAGTTTGATTTTGATATTGACCAGCCGCAAATAAGTGAAGTCAGAAAACCGTTTGAGGTTATTTCGCCACAATTCAAAATGCCGTCTGAAACAGAAATATCAGCAATACTTCGTCAGATGGGAAAGATTAAGCCAACAGATGAGCTTAATTGCGGTTCATGCGGTTATAATACCTGCCGTGAAAAGGCTGTAGCGATATATCAGGGAAAGGCAGAAATATCTATGTGTCTGCCGTTTTTAAAGGAAAAAGCAGAGAGTTTTTCCGACAATATCGTAAACAATACTCCAAACGGACTTATCGTGCTGAATGAGAACCTTGAGGTTCAGCAGATAAATAATGCAGCAAGAAAAATTATGAACATAAGATATGCCTCAGATGTACTTGGAGAGCAGGTAATACGAATACTTGACCCTAAAGTATTCGTTAATGTTCTTAGTACCGGAAGCGACATCCGTGACCAAAGAATATACCTTGCCGAGTATAAAAAGTATGTTGAACAAACTGTCATTTATGACAGGGACTATCATCTGCTTATCTGCATAATGAGCGACGTTACCGACGAACAGACAGAGCGTGAGAAAAAAGAGAAAATAAGTCGTCAGACTGTTGAAATTGCAGATAAAGTTGTTGACAAGCAGATGCGTATTGTTCAGGAAATCGCTTCACTTCTGGGTGAAACTGCTGCCGAAACAAAAATAGCTCTTACTAAGCTTAAGGAGAGCATTGCTGATGAATAATTTATGTGCCGACATAGGTTACAAAAGTATAAATCACTATGGCGAACAGCTTTGCGGTGACCACATTGATGTTCTTGAACAGGACGAAAATTTTACTGTTATTGTTCTTGCAGATGGCCTTGGAAGCGGTGTAAAAGCAAGCATTTTGTCAACGCTTACATCAAAAATAATATCAACCATGATGGCAGACGGACTTTCTGTTGAAGACTGTGTTGAAACTATAGCGGCAACGTTGCCGATATGCTCAGTGCGTGGAGTTGCGTATTCAACTTTTACAATAATACAGCTTATAAATAATGAAATGGCAGAACTTATACAATACGATAATCCACACATAATTCTTATTCGTAATGGTAAAAATTATGATTATCCGAAAACAGAAATTATAATCGGGGGGAAAAAAATTTTTCGTTCGTCAATAAAGCTTCTTGAAAATGACGTTTTCGTTGCTATGAGCGACGGCTGTCCGCACGCCGGAATTGGAGTAGGCTACAATTTTGGCTGGGAGCGTGACGATATTATAATTTTTATGGAGGCTCTCGCAAATGCGGGTTATACAGCCAAAACTCTTTCAACTTATCTTATCGATGAGGTGAATCGTCTCTACGGAAAGCAGCCGGGTGATGATGCAACCGCCTGTGTTGTGAAAATCAGACGCCGAGAACCTATGAATATACTTTTCGGACCGCCGTCCAATCGTGATGACTGCAACACGATGATGTCACTATTTTTCTCAAAGGAAGGCAAGCACATAATCTGCGGCGGAACTACTTCAACTATAGCTGCAAAATACCTTCGCAGACCACTCAGGGCGAGTCTTGATTTTGAAAATTCTGATATTCCTCCGATTGCCAAAATTGAAGGAGTAGACCTTGTTACAGAGGGCGTAATTACAGTGAACAGGGTTCTTGAATATGCTCAGGATCACATAAATGAGAATAATAAGTACGAGAAATGGAGCCGTGGAAAAGACGGTGCATCACTGATTTGTCAATTGCTTTTTGAGGAGGCTACCGACATCAATTTCTATGTCGGAAGAGCTATGAATCCTGCACATCAGAATCCGAATCTTCCAATAAATTTCAGTATTAAGATGAAGCTTGTTGAGGAGCTTTCAAAGTGTCTTAAGCAAATGGGTAAGCACATAAAGGTAAGTTATTTTTAGGAGGTTATTATGCGTAAATTCGATACTAAAATTCAGCATCTTAAATATAAGGTGCTGCTTGAGGTTGCACGTCAGGCATGGAACGAAACACTTTACGATAATCTTCTTGATATACCAAAGCTTATCGTTCCAGGAAATGCTCCGACAATGCGTTGCTGTGTTTATAAGGAAAGAGCTATAGTTTCTGAGCGTGTAAAGCTTGCAATGGGAGGAAATAAGGAAAATCCGAATGTAATTGAGGTTATTGATATTGCCTGCGACGAATGTCCGGTAGGTGGATTTGAGGTAACAAATGCTTGCAGAGGATGCCTTGCTCATCGCTGCGAGGACGTTTGCAAATTCGGAGCAATTTCGTTTGATAATGACCATGTTGCACATATAGACAAATCAAAATGTATGGAATGCGGTGCTTGTGCAAAGGTTTGTCCGTACACGGCAATAGTGAGCAGAAAACGTCCGTGTCAGAATGCGTGCAAAATCAAAGCGATAGCAATGAATGAAAACAGAACGGCAGTTATTGATAATGATAAGTGTATTTCGTGCGGAGCGTGCGTTTACCAGTGTCCTTTTGGTGCAATTATGGATAAGTCATTTATACTAAATGCAATTGACTTGCTCAAAAAGAGTAATGATGGACGTAATTACAAAATGTATGCAGTTGTTGCACCGTCGATATCAAGTCAGTTTACATATGCAAAATTAGGGCAGGTAATAAGCGGAATAAAAAAACTTGGATTTCACACTGTTGTCGAAGCTGCTCTTGGTGCAGATATAGTGGCACTTTCGGAAGCAAAGGAGCTTGCCGAGAAGAAATTTCTTACAAGCTCGTGCTGTCCTGCGTTTGTTGAATATATACATAAAGCTTTCCCTGATATGGAGGAATATATTTCGCATAATCTTTCACCGATGGCTGCTATTGCAAAATATATAAAGGAAACCGATAAAGATGCCAAGGTTATATTTATAGGGCCATGTACAGCTAAAAAGGCGGAGGTACAGAAGGATTCTGTGAAGCCATACGTTGACCAGGCACTTACTTTTGAAGAATTGCAGGCTCTTTTTGATAGCCGTAATATCGACATTACAACACTTGAAGAGGGAGTTCTTGATAACGCTTCTTATTTTGGAAGAATTTTTGCACGCTGCGGAGGACTTTCAGATGCAGTCTCCGAAGCACTTAAAGAACAGAAAATTAATGATTTTGAACTTAAACCATGTTCGTGCGACGGAATTGAAGCTTGCCGCACTGCACTGCTTAAAAAACAAAAGAATTTTCTTGATGCGAATTTTATTGAGGGTATGGCTTGTACAGGCGGCTGTATAGGCGGTGCAGGCTGCCTTACACATGGTTCAAAAAGTAAGTCGGAAGTGGATAAATACGGAAACCTTGCTATGGAAAAAACTATCACGGATGCTGTTTCAGTGCTGAAAAATGTAAAAAATACTTGACATTTTAAAATCAATATGTTATCATAATAAAAACTGTGATAAGATTCAGTAGCCGCTTTTTTACTGATTTCAGAGATTTTCCGGTCGGTGCAAGGAAAAACAGTCTTGCGGTGAATTACCTCTTTGAGTTGGTTTCCCGAAAATTTTGTTATAATACTACGCATATGTTGCGCGTCGATATTTTTTGCACAAAGCTTCCAAGCAGTGTTTGTGCGGCGGCATTGCTAATAAAGAGTAGGGTTTCCCGTGTATGCACGTTACAGCGTCCAGAGGCCGCTTTTGCGGTGAACTGAGGTGGTACAGCGAAGTCTTTTTTCGCCCTCAGACAGCTTTGCTGTCTGAGGGCTTTTTTAATCATTTCTAAAAACTATTGAAGATGACTATTAATAAAGGGCTCCTCTATAAACTCCTTTTGAGAAAAAGCAGCTAAGCACGGCATCTGCTGTGTCAACCTCCCTTATAGTGCGACAGCACGCTTTCGGAAGGTTTCCTTGCAGCTGCCGCACATATCTGATTTTTCCTTAATCAAACGAGTTTTTAGAGATGTCCTAAAACAAAGGAGTTTATTATGACACTTTTTGAAGAACTTAAAAGAAGAGGTCTGTTGGCTCAGTTTACAGACGAAAAAGAAATAAGCGAGCTTATTAATGCCGGCAAAGCGACGTTTTATATAGGATTTGACCCGACAGCTGATAGTCTGCACGTTGGTCACTTTATGGCACTTTGCCTTATGAAAAGACTGCAAATGGCAGGAAATAAACCAATTGTACTTATCGGCGGCGGTACGGCAATGATAGGTGACCCATCAGGCAAATCTGATATGAGAAAAATGATGACTCAGGAAACTATCAGTCACAATGTTGAATGCTTCAAGAAACAAATGAGTCGTTTTATTGATTTTTCTGATGACAAGGCAATCGTTGTAAATAATGGTGACTGGCTTTTGAATCTTAATTACATTGATGTTCTTCGTGATGTGGGAGCTTGCTTCAGTGTAAATAAAATGCTTACATTTGAATGCTACAAACAGCGTATGGAAAGAGGTTTGACTTTCCTTGAATTTAACTATATGATAATGCAGAGCTATGACTTCTATATGCTTTATCAGAAATATGGATGTAATATGCAGTTTGGCGGCGATGATCAATGGGCAAATATGCTTGGCGGTACTGAACTTATCAGAAAAAAACTGGCAAAAGATGCTCACGCTATGACCATTACACTTTTACTTAATTCTGAAGGCAAGAAGATGGGCAAGACAGAAAAGGGTGCAGTATGGCTTGATCCGCTCAAAACAACTCCGTACGAATTTTTCCAGTACTGGAGAAATGTATCTGATGCCGATGTTATTAAGTGCCTTAAAATGCTTACATTCGTTCCAATTGAAGAAATTGAAAAAATGGAAGAAACAATGGAGGGTGCACAGTTTAATAAAGCTAAGGAGCTTCTCGCTTTTGAGCTTACAAAGCTTGTTCACGGCGAAGAAGAAGCTTCAAAAGCTCGTGATGCTGCCAAAGCTGTATTTGCAGGAGGCGGTTCAAGTGATGATATGCCTACTACAGAAATCAGCTACGATGATTTAACAGACGGAAGTATGGGCATACTGAATTTGCTGGTTAAAACTAAACTTGTGCCGTCGAACTCAGAGGCAAGAAGAACCGTTCAGCAGGGCGGAGTTTCCGTAAATGATGAAAAAATTACTGACCCAAAAGCAATTATAAAAATAGACGGCGAAATAATTATCCGTAAGGGAAAGAAAATTTTTCATAAGGTAATTGTCAAGTAAAAAATATCTTCGGAGGTATATATGTACGAAAATAAAACAGAAGAAGAACCTGTAAGAGCAATTTTAGCCTCCGTCGATATCGGAGAATTTGATGCCGAAGTATCTATGAATGAGCTTGAAGAACTTGCAAAAACTGCTAATGCTGATGTTGTTGGAACTGTAATTCAGAAAAAGGCGTCATATGATCCTGCAACCTGTATGGGTTCTGGCAGACTTGAGGAACTTAAAGGACAGCTTGAAGCGCTTCATGCTGAGCTTGTAATATTCGACCACGAACTTACAGGCGTTCAGGTGCGAAATATTGAAGAAATAATAGGCGTTGGAGTTATCGACAGAACTACACTTATTCTTGACATTTTTGCTCAGCGTGCAAGAACAAAAGAGGGAAAATTACAGGTTGAACTTGCTCAGCAGAAATACAGACTGCCGCGTCTTGTAGGACTCGGAACTTCACTTTCAAGACTCGGTGGCGGTATTGGAACAAGAGGTCCCGGTGAAACTAAACTTGAAACCGATAAGCGTCATATAAGAAAACGTATAACATATCTTGAAGCAGAGCTTGCTGAGCTTAAGAAAAACCGAAATTTTTCACGTTCAAGAAGAAAAAAGGACGGAATAATCTGTGCTGCTATTGTAGGCTATACCAATGTCGGAAAATCAACTCTGCTCAATGCTTTGACCGATGCTGGAGTTCTTGCAGAAAACAAACTGTTTGCCACACTTGATACGACATCACGTTCTTTAAAGCTTCCTGACGGAAGAAATATAATGCTTATTGATACAGTAGGACTTATCAGCCGACTGCCGCATAATCTTGTTGAAGCTTTTAAATCGACTCTTGAAGAGGCAGCTTCAGCAGATATTATACTGAATGTTCAAGACTTGTCTTCACCACAGCGTGAACAGCAGGCAGATGTTACACGTCAGCTTCTTTCTGAGCTTGGTTGTGATGGTATCCCGATAGTTAACGTTATGAATAAAGCTGATGCAGCACTTTATCCAGAAATGGTTTTTGAAGATGAGACAACTGTAAAAATAAGTGCTAAAGAGCAATACGGATTTGAGAAGCTGCTTGAGTGTATAGCAAAAAATCTTCCCGAAACAGCAAAGCGAATGAAACTTCTTGTTCCATACAGTGATACTTCGTTCATTGATCGTATAAGACGTGACGGTAATATTTTCAGTGAAGAATACGTTGAAAATGGAACGCTGATTGACGCTCTTGTAGACGTAAAGATTATGACTCAAGCTGAAAAATACAAAGCATAATAATGATATGAATAAATGGTATTTCTAAAGCCATTTATTAGAAAAATCTATAAAAAAACAAAACCGCAGCTCTGAATTTTTCAGAGCTGCGGTTATTACTTTAATGTGCCTCAAAAAACTGCTTTTCCTTGATCAAACGAGTTTTTAGAAGCAGCCTTTATGAATTACTTTTCGTTTACATAGCTGTTGAGCTTACCGATACAAAGCTCGAAAGCAGCACCATATTTGTGAGTTTCATATATAGGCAGTGTTGCTTCGATGCAGTCAACAGTGAATGAAACAGCGGTATCAAGGACTTTCTGGAAGTCAAAGTCAAGTGCAACAGCTCCTGACAGAACGCTTGAGAAAATATCACCTGTGCCGTGAACACTTTGATTTATATGCTTTGAGAACGAAGAATAGTATGTATCTGAAATGCTATCATAAGCTACAGCACCTTGATGTGTCGTATCATAGCGTACGCCGGTAATTACAGCAGTTTTACAGCCAAGTCCGGTCAGCTTTTTGAGAGTGTCCTTAATGAACTGTTCATCATATTTTTCGGTGTAAGGTATGCCAAGAAGAAATGATACCTCAGTCATATTAGGGACAATGATATCTGCTTTGGAGCAGAGTTTTCTCATTTCGGAAGCGAAGCTGTCATCAAATCCCGGGTAATATTTACCAGCGTCACCCATAACAGGGTCAACGACGATTTTGTTTGAGGATGTTTTGAATTCGTCGAAGAAATCCGAAACTATCTTAACCTGTCTTTTAGAACCTAAGTAGCCGGTGTAGATGCAGTCGAATTTCAGGTCAATTTTTTTCCAGTGAGCTGCTATATCAGGAATATCATCTGTAAGGTCACGAAATGTGTATCCTGTAAAGCCGCCGGTATGGGTTGAAAGAACAGCGGTAGGCATTACTGCGGCTTCTACACCCATTGCCGAAATTATCGGAAGAGCGACAGTCAGAGAACATTTTCCGAAGCATGATACGTCCTGAATAGTAACGATTCTTTTCATAATAAATGACCATCCTTAAAATAATTTTTAATTCCTACAAGAATACTATTATACAACATTCAGGAGATATTGTCAATAAAAACTGAGATGTCATTTATTTTAGAGTATAATTCATTTCACATAGATTTCACACTTTCACAGCACTTTCACTAAAATTCATAAAAACATTAAGACTATTTTAAGATTTATAGAGTATTATTACTACAACAGAAGAACGAAAGGAGTGTGAAGCCAAACCGCTTAGAAAGCGATTCAAAGCGGGAAGGCAATCGTATGGCTATAAATACTTTTGCAAGAAAAGAAATAAAATTTCTTCTTAATCTTGAACAGTACAACAATCTGATTACCGAAATTGACAAGTATATGAACCCAGACAATTTCTGTGTGGATGGAAAAGAATACGGTGTGTATAATATTTACTATGATACACCTGATGATTTTTTAATTCGTGAATCTTTGGAAAAGCCGTATTACAAGGAAAAAATACGTCTTAGAAGTTATTTTTCTCCTGCCGGTGAGGACGATATAGTTTTTCTTGAAATCAAAAAGAAAATAGGTGGAATAGTTACAAAGCGCAGAGTTACAATGACGCTTTCAGAAGCCGATGACTATCTGAAATCAAGAAAAAAGCCATCAACCGGAAAGTATATAACAAAGCAGGTATTTTCAGAGCTTGATGCATTTCTGAAGAACTACAAGGTTACGCCAAAGCAGTATATAAGCTATCAAAGGCGTGCATTTTTCGGCAAGGACAACCACGACTTCAGACTGACATTTGACAGACTGATAACAGAACGTCGTGATAATCTTTCACTTGCTGCACCGAGCTATGGCACACAGATAATAGGTGAAAACGAACGTTTGATGGAAGTGAAGGTTTCTGATTCAATTCCTGATTGGCTTGTAAGAAAATTATCTGAGCTTCGAATTTATAAAACAAGCTTTTCTAAGTATGGAACAGCGTATTCAGTATATGTAAAGAAAAAAATAATAAATGAACGGAGTGCGAATATATATGTTTAATAATGGATTTTTTGGAAACGTTTTCTCAGGTAGCTCAACATCTTCAGCAGTAGATCAGGTGCTGAACAGTTCGTTATCAAAATCCGGTGCTACAGAGCCGGGACCATTTTTCTTTTGCGTAGTAACGGCTATCGTTTTAGGATTTCTTATAAGCGTTATTTATATGATAACACACAAAAAGGAAGGCTATTCACAGAGCTATGTGATAACGATGATAATGCTTCCGGCAATTGTTTCGCTGATTCTTTTACTTATAAATACAACAGCAGGTGCATTGAGTCTTGCAGGAGCGTTCACACTGGTAAGATTCAGAAGTGTAGCCGGAGATCCAAAAGATATTTCTTACATATTTTTCTCAATGGCAACAGGTGTTGCTTGCGGTATGGGTTATGTAGGCTTTGCAATTGTATTCTTTATTATCATGGGAATTATAATGTGCGCACTTAATTATACTAATTTTGGAGGATGCAAGGTAAATCATATGACGCTTAAAGTCACTATACCTGAAAATCTTGATTATAGTGGAGTTTTTGATCCGGTTTTGAATAAATATACAAACTACTATAAGCTAAGACGAGTAAAGACTTCAAATTTTGGCACACTTTTTGAGCTGATATACAGTGTTGACGTGAAAAATGATATCAATCAGAAATTGTTCATTGATGAACTGAGGGCTTTAAACGGTAACCTTACTGTTAATCTTGTCCTTTTCAAATACGATGATAAGATTTACGAAAACTAATTAGAAATTCAGATAGCATAAGCTATATAAATCAGCAATATAACTGCGATTTTTGATCAATGTTATATTGCTGATTTTTTCTGTTAAAGTTTGATTTATCTAATTTAAGTAAAAATATAATGATGCAATTTGTAAAATTGCCTTAAAATTTCATTGCAAAACACAAAAAATTGTTATATTATTTTTGTGTGAAAAATTTCTTAGGCGGTAGACAAATAAAAAATGATATGTTATAATAATTAAAGCAAAATAAAAAATTTTCAAGGTGGGATCAGATTGCCTGAAAATGAAAAATACTACGGTAAATATCCCCAAAAGATTATTAAAACTCCTGATTCTGTAACAAAACGTACGTTTTTTTATGTGCTTGAAGCAGGACGTGCAGAAACAAATTCTGATTTGAAATCTATTTCTAATTATAATAATGCTTTTTTAATTGGTGTAGTCACAGAAGGAAAATGCAGACTTACAATTAATGGTAAATCTTTCAATCTTAACGATGAAGAATGCTTTTTTATTGATTGCACTCAGCCTCATTCATACAAAAAAATTGAAAGTTATCCCTGTAAATTGATGATTATACACTTTGATGGTTCAACTTCAAAGCAGTATTATGAGTATTTCATAATGCATTCACAAAATGTGTTCAAGTCACAGCTTTTTGAAAGAATAATTGCAGAAATTAACGGAATTATCAGAGCATATGAATCAAACGATGCAAATGCAGATGCTATTGCATCACAGCATATAGTTGGAATACTTACCTGTGCTGTTATATTCGAATGCAATAGCGATAAATTTAATGTTTCGCTCAAGGAGAAGCTCATGGCTGTCAATGAATATATTAACGAATATTTCGTTGAAGACTTAAAACTCGATTATTTATCGGAAAAATTCGATATAAGTAAATTTTACCTCGAAAGAGAATTCAAGAAAATGTATGGCAGAACAATTTTTCAACAGATTATAAATGCGAGAATAAGTTATGGTAAAAAACTTTTAAGATTTTCAAATAAAACTGTCGAGGAAATTTCACAGCTTTGCGGTTTCAACGACCAGAGTTATTTTGCACGGCAATTCAAAAAGTCTGAAAATCTCACTTGTTTTGCATATCGCAAAATGTGGAGATAGCTGATAAGAACTTGTTCTGATAATTTTATTATGAACGGAGGGCATCATGCTTACATATCAAGATGCATATGATATTCTTAGCAAATATAGCCAGACACATATTTTGAAATATTATAATTCATTATCGGATGCAGAACGAAAATCACTTCTTTCACAGATAGAACTGCTGGATTTTTCTTTGCTTAAAAACGTTGAAGATAAAGCTGAGGAAAATAAAAGAGGTAAGTTTGAACCTCTTGATGCTGTCGGCATTTCCGAGATACGTCAGCGAAAAGACGAATTTATGACTGCCGGAATAAACGCTATAAAAAATGAAAAAGTCGGAGCAGTACTTCTCGCCGGCGGACAAGGTACACGTCTTGGTTATGATAAGCCAAAGGGAATGTTCAATATCGGTGTAAACAAAGAATTGTATATTTTTCAATGTCTGATAAATAATATTCTTTCTGTTGTAAAAAAAGCCGGTGCATGGATTCCGCTTTATATTATGACAAGTGAAAAAAATGACGAGGATACACGCAATTTTATGCGTGAGATGAAAAATTTCGGATATAACAGCGATTATATCACATATTTTATACAGGATATGGCACCTTCAGTTGGCTTCGATGGAAAAATACTTATGGAGTCAAAGAACCGCATTGCAATGTCACCTAATGGTAATGGCGGCTGGTTTTCTTCAATTGTAAGAGCAGGTCTGCTTAATGAGATAAAGAAAAATCAAATTGAGTGGCTTAATGTTTTTGCGGTTGACAACGTATTACAGCAGATTGCTGATCCTCTTTTCGTTGGTGCAGTATTGTGCAGCGGAAGCCAGTCCGGAGGAAAAGTTGTCAAGAAAGCTTCTCCTGACGAAAGAGTCGGTGTGCTTTGCCTTGAAAACGGTAAACCTGCAATTGTCGAGTATTATGAGATGACCGATGAAATGAGAAATCGTCTGAATGCCGACGGTCAGCTTGCATATAATTATGGTGTAATCCTGAATTATCTGTTTAATGTTGAGAAACTTGAGGCAATAGTGAACGACAAATTACCTGTGCACGTTGTGAAGAAAATAATACCGTATATAAATGAAAATGGTGAACAGATAAGCCCTTCTGAGCCAAATGGGTATAAATTTGAAACACTTGTACTCGATATGGTAAGTATGCAGGACAGTTGTCTGTCATATGAAGTAGCAAGAGAAAATGAATTTGCACCGGTTAAAAATTCCGAGGGAGTTGACTCCGTTGAAACAGCAAGAGAACTTCTTAAGAAAAATGGTATAGAAATATAAGGCTACTTTTCAAACGTCTTGCTTGCAAATTTTATGGCTTGAATCAAAACATATTGATGCAGATGAAATACTCCTCCACTAAGCTGTGGGGGAGTATGTTTATGTTGGAGGTATTATGAAAAAAGTTTTTTCCTATTTAAAAAATTATAAAAAAGAACTGATTTTTGGTCCGCTTTTTAAATTGCTTGAGGCTATTTTTGAACTTATTGTTCCTGTTGTTATGGCAAAAATAATTGATAACGGCATAGGGAAAAACGACGTTGGATATATACTGAGAATGAGTGCGGTTATAGTTATTCTTGGTGTGTGTGGACTTGCATTTGCACTGACTTGTCAGTATCTTGCGGCAAAATGTGCATATGGATTTGGAACAGAACTTCGTAAGGCATTATATAAGCATATAAATTCACTGTCGCATGACAGCATAGACAAGCTCGGAACAGCAACTCTTATAAACAGACTTACAAATGACACGAATATGGTGCAGAACGGTGTAAATATGTCTATAAGGCTTGCCGTAAGAGCACCTTTTCTTATAATAGGAGCAGCCGTAATGGCAATGATAATTGATATTAAACTATCAATTATATTTCTTATTGTAACTCCAATAATATCTGTTATTATATATTTGGTTATGAGCAAGACAATTCCATTGTACAAAAAAACTCAGCAGAAGCTTGATAAAGCAGCGTCACTTGCAGGAGAAAGTCTTGACGGTGTAAGAGTTATAAGAGCATTTTCTCATCAGAGTAAGGAGACTGAGAAGTTTAATAATGTATGTAAAGAGCTTTCGGAAAATATGATAATTGCCGGAAAAATTTCGGCAATATTGAATCCTGTTGCTTTTATGGTAATGAATCTTGGCATAGTAGCTGTCATATGGTTTGGCGGAATCAGAATTGACAGTGGAAGTCTTTCTCAAGGAGAACTGACTGCTTTTGTAAATTATATGACTCAGATTTTACTTGCACTTGTTGTGCTTGCAAATATGATTATAATTCTTACAAAGGCATTTGCGTCAGCTAACAGAATTAAGGATATATTTGAATGCAGAAATTCTGTAATTTCAGGAAATGATGAAAACATAATAGAGGCTGAAAATGCTGTGGAATTCAGAAATGTTTCGTTTTCATATAAAGATGCAGGAGATATGTCGCTTGAGAACATAAGCTTTTCGATAAAAAAAGGCGGAATGTTGGGCATAATCGGTGGTACAGGCAGTGGAAAGTCAACAATTGCCAATCTTATACCAAGATTTTATGATGCAAACAGTGGAGAGGTGCTTTTATTTGGAAAAAATGTTAAAGAGTATTCAACTGATTTTCTTCGTAAGAGAATAGGAGTTGTTGCTCAGAAAGCGTCACTTTTTTCGGGAACAATAAGAGAAAATATGCAGCTTGCAGATGAAAATGCCGATGATGATACAATAGTCAAAGCACTTAAAATTGCTCAGGCATATGAATTTGTAAGTCGTATGCCTGAAGGACTTGACACTATTATAGCACAGGGAGGAAGAAATCTTTCCGGAGGTCAGAAACAGCGTCTTTCTATTGCAAGAGCTCTGACCGGCGAACATAAAATTGTAATTCTTGACGACAGCACAAGCGCACTTGACTATTCAACTGATTTGTCACTAAGGCACGCAATAAGAAATGAACTTAAAGACACAACGGTTATAATGATATCGCAAAGAGCCACTTCACTTAAAAATGCAGATATGATTCTTGTTCTCGAGGACGGAAAAACAGCAGGTATCGGAACTCATGAGCAGCTTCTTAAAACGTGTGAAGTTTACAGTGAAATTTATTTTTCACAAGTTTCGGCAGAGGAGGCAGCAAAATGATAAAAACTTTAAAACGTGTTATGAGTTATGCAAAGCCTTATCGGATATACTTTGTATTCACTGTAATTTTTGCATTGCTTGGTGTTGCACTTTCTCTGTCAGTGCCGATTTTTATCGGAAAAGCTGTTGATTTTGCTGTAGGTAAGGATTCTGTTAATTTTAAAGGACTTATGAAAATTGCAGTAATTCTTATTGCTGTTGTAATGCTTAGTACCGTTTTCCAGTGGCTTATGAGCCTGTGTACGAATAAAATGTCATTTTATACAATAAGAGATATAAGATGCGATATATTTTCCAAGATAGAAAAGCTGCCTGTGAAATATATTGATTCTACGCAAAAAGGTCAGCTTACAAGCAGAATAATAAATGATATCGAAATAATATCAGATGGATTGCTACAGGGCTTTGCACAGCTTTTCAGCGGAATTGTAACTATAGTTGGTACCATATTGTTTATGATTACTATAAATGTCAAAATAACAATAGTAGTCATATTGCTTACACCATTGTCGTTTCTGGCAGCTTCAAAAATAACAAAGCTTTCACACGATACGTTTGTAAAGCAGTCTAAGCTTCGTGGGGAAATGGTTGGACTCACAGAGGAGCTTGTTGGAAATCAGAAAACTGTAAAGGCATTTGTTTATGAAAAACGTGCGGAAAAACGTTTTGCCCAAATCAATTCAGCTTATGCCGAGGTCGGTGCCAAGGCAACTTTTTACTCATCAATGACAAACCCTACAACAAGATTTGTAAACGGACTTATTTATGCAGCTGTCGGACTTATGGGTGCTATGGGAGCTGTAGGTGCATGGAAATTTGTAGGTGCAATGTCTGTAGGAAAGCTTTCGAGTTTTCTTGCATATTCAAATCAGTACACAAAGCCATTCAATGAAATCTCAGGAGTCGTATCAGAGCTGCAAAATGCAGTAGCGTCTGCTGAGCGAGTATTTGCTGTTATTGATGAGCCGGAGATACCTGATGACAGTGACAAGGAAACCATTTCAGATTGCGATGGTACTATAAAATTTGAAAATGTAAGCTTTTCTTATTCAAAAGATACGAGTCTTATAGAGAATTTTAATTTAAGTGTAAAGAATGGTCAGCGAATTGCAATAGTAGGGCCTACAGGCTGCGGAAAATCTACGATAATAAATCTCCTTCTAAGATTTTATGATACAGATAAAGGAAAGATTATAATTTCCGGATATGATTCAACTGATCTGACCCGAAACAGCCTGAGAAGTAAATTTGGAATGGTATTGCAGGAAACGTGGCTGTTTTCCGGAACAGTAGCCGAGAATATCTCTTATGGAAAGCCTGATGCTTCAAGGGAAGATATCGAAAATGCAGCAAAAGCTGTTTATGCACACAGCTTTATAAAGAGACTGCCGCTTGGCTATGACACGATTATCGACGAAAATTGCGGCTTATCACAAGGTCAGAAGCAGCTTTTGTGTATAGCAAGGGTAATGCTTATGAATCCGCCGATGCTTATCCTTGACGAAGCAACAAGCAGCATTGACCTTAGAACCGAACTGAAAATACAGTCTGCTTTTGAAAAACTTATGTCAGGGAAAACAAGCTTTATCATAGCTCACAGACTTTCTACGATAAAGAATGCCGACCTTATTCTCGTAATGAAAAGCGGAAAAGTTATTGAATGTGGAAATCATTCTGAGCTTCTTTCCCGTGGCGGATTCTATGCTGATTTGTATAAAAGTCAGTTCAGCTCGTAATAAGCGTTCGTAGCTGTCATTTTTTGAACTTGTCTTCAAAAGAAGCCATGTACGTCTTATCAGCAATTTCTTATTAAGACAAGTTCTTAGAATTAAAACCTGCATTGCTTTAAAATTGCAATGCAGGTTTTTGATTTGCCTTTAAGAACTTGGTATGATTATGCAAAAGTGTGAATTATCATATTGAAAAGCATACATATCGTTATTCCGCATACAGTAGGTATTGCCATTGCAAGGAAAGTCCATTTTATGCTTGCGGTTTCCTTTTTTATTGTAAGCAGGGTTGTTGAGCAGGGCCAGTGCATAAGTGAAAACAGCATCATACTTACGGCAGTTGTCCAAGTCCAACCGTTATTTCTTAACAGTTCTCCAAGCGAAACTGCGTCCGAATCAATAAGAGTTCCGCTTGCCATATATGACATTATTATTATAGGAATAACAATTTCGTTTGCAGGAAATCCAAGAATAAATGCAAGCAGAATTACTCCGTCCAATCCCAGAAGCCTTGCAAATGGGTCAAGAATATCAGAAGTCTGTAAAAGAAGAGTCTTATTGCCAATGGTTACATTTGCCATTATCCATATGATAAGACCTGCCGGAGCTGCGGATACAACTGCTCTGCCGAGTACAAAAAGCGTTCTGTCGGTAACCGAATGTGCAATAACCTTGAGTATCTGTGGCTTTCTGTATGGAGGAAGCTCAAGTGTAAACGATGAGGCTGTACCTTTGAGTATTGTTTTTGACAATATAAATGAAATAACAAGTGTCATTGTTATTCCGAGCAAAATGAATAGCGTCAGATAAATTGCTGATAAAGCCGTACCTTTAAATCCGCTTGTTGTGCCGACAAAGAATATACTAAGCATTATGATAAGAGTCGGAAATCTTCCGTTGCATGGGACAAAGCTGTTTGTGAGAATAGCAATCAGTCTTTCTCTTGGTGAGTCGATGATGCGACAACCTACGACTCCTGCTGCATTGCAGCCAAATCCGAGACACATTGTAAGCGATTGTTTACCACATGCGGAGCATTTTTTGAAAGGGTAGTCAAGGTTATAAGCAACACGAGGCAGATATCCTGAATCCTCAAGTATAGTAAAGAAAGGAAAGAAAATCGCCATTGGAGGCAACATAACCGAAACTACCCATGCAACAACTCTGTAGACTCCGAGCACAAGAGCACCATGCAGCCAGTGAGGTGCATTAAAATAATTAAAAAGCTCTGTGAGATAATTTTGAATTTTAAAAAGACCTTTAGAAAGAAGTTCCGATGGATAATTTGCACCAATAATAGTGAACCAGAATACAATTGCTAACATAGCGATCATAATTGGATATCCGAACATTTTGCTTGTAAATATTTTGTCGAATTTTCTGTCTGAATTATTGTAGCAGCATTTATCTGATTTAACGCAATCGATACATATCTCCTCAGCAGATAATACAATACAAGAAACCAAACGGTCTTTCAATTCATTGACACCGATAGAGTTTTCAGAGAGAATGGAATTAGCAGTTTTTAAAGCTGAGTCAAGCTTTATGTCTGCAAGGAAATCAAAATTCAGAAATTCTGATAAAGCTTGTAAAAGAGTTTTGTCGTTTTCAAGAAGCTTAATTGAGAACCATCTACTGTTTAGTCTGTCACTGCAAATTTTGTCAGAAATTGGCTGAACAGCAGATAAAGCGTCTTCAATTGGTCTTGTATATCTTATTTTCATAGGTTCACTTTTGGAGTTGTCATCAACGACAATGTCAACCTGCTTCATAAGAGCATCAAGAGACTTTTTTTTGCGTGCGACAGTTCCTACTACCGGAACTCCGAGGAGCTTTGACAAAGCGTTGATATCTACAGTTATTCCTTTTCTTTTTGCTTCATCGAGAAGGTTTACACAGACTACAACCTTTGAAGTGATTTCGAGAATCTGTAAAACGAGGTTGAGATTTCGTTCAAGGCAAGTAGCGTCGCAGACAACGATAACTGCATCGTAATTGCCGAAGCAAACGAAGTTTCTTGCAACCTCCTCCTCAGCCGAGTGAGCCATAAGTGAATATGTACCCGGGATATCAACAGCAATATAGGAATGTTTATCGGTTGAGCAGAAACCGTGTGCATTTGAAACAGTTTTTCCAGGCCAGTTGCCTGTATGTTGTTTCATTCCGGTGAGGCTGTTGAATATGGTACTTTTGCCGACATTAGGGTTACCTGCAATAGCTATGATTTTGTCATTTGGTGAGTGCCTTACGATATCGTCAGGGCAGCAGCAAGCTGCACCCATGCCGACTGAGCTGCTTGTAAGTCCCATAATAAAGGTGCCTCCTTAAATCAGGAATACAGGAGAATATTTGAGCAATCCTCCGAGCGTAGTGCGATAACAGCACCTCTTATAAGAAACGCAGTAGGGTCACCTGCAGGGCTTCTGCCGAGACATTCTACTTCTGTATTTTCAATAAGACCTATATCGAGCAGGCGGCGTCTCATAGAGTCGTCGGCAGTAAGCTTTTTAACTCTTGCCGATTGACCCGGGTTCATGTCGTTGAGTGATTTTTCAATGTGCATTATAATTACCTCGCAATATTTTCGGAAAATTATCCGTAATTTATTATATTGCGAAGTCAGAAAAATGTTCACGATAATTATTTTATTTGGCTACTGTAGAAAGCATAAAAAAAGCCGTTAAAAAACGGCTTTTGGATGAGAAAAAATTAATATGTTATAATTTCTTTGAGAGAAAGTGGTTTTTGATTTTTCCGACAATAAGCATAACTGATAAAGATATCCAGACCATTTCAATACTTGCGGCAGCACTTTTAAACGAGAGAAAATAAAGAAAAACTGTAACGGCAATACTGATTGAAATAAAAGCAATAGTTCTGAAATGGTAAACCCTGTGTTCTTTATCATCAAGAGGTTTGTTCATATCCTCGACAGGTGACAGCAGAATTATGACAATGCAGGCAATCAGAGAAACAGCGGATAATTGTGGAAAAAAATTATTGGAAGTAAGCTTGAGTATGAAAAGGACCAAAGTAAGCATTATCGCTGAAATTGCCCAGCATCGTACTGGAGTTGAGGCATGAAAGCCGCCTGCATATATTCTTATTGGTATATAAGCAGCAGTAAATATAATTGCCTGAGCAATCATACCCATAAGAAATCCGATTAAGAGGGTTGTAACAATATTCAGAATAGTAATAAAGATCTGACGCAGACCGTATTGATACAGCTCTCTTTCGGAATTTGAAATAGTTTTGCTTTGTTCAAAAGAATCTGTGATTTTGCATGAAATCTTTTCAAACATTAGAATTTGCGGAGCTTCATTGCTGTCTCAGGAAGCTTTTCCTGATAAGTCATCCAAGTGCAAGTAGAGTTTACAGTCAAAGTAGTAACAACGAGAGCCAAAGCTGCTAAAAGGTTTGAATGTTTAATAAGGAACTTTTTCATTATTTTCACCTCACTTATCAAATTTATGTCTGCAAGTATATATTAACATGAAATTATAAGAAAGTGTGGACAATGTCAGAATCCGACCATTATTTTGTAAAAGTTGAACAGCTTCAATGTCGATTTATCGGGATGTTGTATAGCATAGCTTCTGTTACGAATACATTTGATTTTTTGTTAGTAAAGCAGCTTAAAGTTCCGTTATATTTTTTAAGAATTTTTTCTACACTTTTTAATCCTATGCCGTGAAGACATTTATCTTCTTTGGTAGTAATGAAGCTTTTACCGGATTTCTTTTCATTACCGTCATAAGTATTTCTCATGCTGATAAAAATCGCATTGTTGTCAAAATAGATTCTAAGGTAAAAGATTTTCTTTTCAACCTTATCCATTGCCTCCATAGCGTTATTGAGTAGATTTCCGAGAATAATATTTATATCAAAGTCGTCGATATTAAGTTCACATGGAATGTTTACGGAGCAGGTGATATCAACATTTTTTTGTTTCATTTCCTGTAGTTTATAATTAAGAATTGAGTCAACATCGAAATTTCCTGAGTGCGTGACCTGATTTTCTATTTTAAGAAAATCAAATGCACTGTGTATATATTTGATGATGCCATTGCAGTCATTGCTTTCGGCGTACATTTCAATACTTATTAAGTGATTTTTGAAATCGTGACGTAGGAAGCTGATTTTTTCTTCTGCTTCTTTTACAAGTTTAACTTCAGTGTTTTTTGCTTCAATAGCTTGTTCAAGCATACGGTTTTCGTAAGCAGTTTCATAGCTTTTCTGAAGTTTGTCGTAAATATAAAATACAAGTATATTGAATGTGATTAGTATTGATGCAACAGCAATATCTCTTAATGAGTAATGGTACATGGTTAAGACGCCTATTATAATACTTCCTACAGGTATAGATAATATTGCCAAAAGGTGTACCTTGTCAAGTTCGTGGTGTATACGATTTGACAGAGAATACTCAAATAGCTGTTCAACTAAAAAAGTACATATAGCAGTCGCAATACCTGTATTTATTAAAATGGAATTAATATGAGTTGAAATTATAAAAATATATATTATGCCATCACACATCATATTTACGACATAAAATGCAATTGAAACGAATATTTTGCTTGAAAGCTTAGATTCATAAAGAAATGTAAGAAGAATAAGAGGTA
>JALCDN010000029.1 GCA_022641595.1 Ruminococcus sp.
CTGTTATTAGAGAACTTGAGGAAAGCGGCGACATCGTACTCTTTAAGGGCGGAGATGATGAAATAATTGCTTAATATTATTAAATCTAATGATTTCAGCTTCAACGAACAATCAATCAAAATTCCAGATACAGTTGTTCTCAGGTCAGCTCATATTATTTCATCTATTGACAATTTGAAAAATACTGATATCGATTTGTCTGCTTACAGCAAAGAAGATATGGATAAACTTGAAAAATATTTCTCACTCAGAAAATCTGAACTTCTTTCTTCGGTTACATTTGAAATAAGTCAGCTTCAAGCTAAAGCCGACAAAATAATTGCAGATGCTGATAATCATGCTAATGAAGTTAACTTAAAACTACAGAATCAGGCATCAAAAGTTATTGATAATGCTAATATTGTAGCAAAAGGCATTATTGAAAATGCAAATAAAAAAGCTATAGATATATGCAATGAAGCAAGAGAACAAGGACGTTTACAGGGTTGCCGTGAAAAGTCAGATGAAATTAGTGACTGTATCTTAAAATTAAATGATTTTATGATTGAGCTTAAAAAAGCCCAAAATAAGCAGTTCGACGAATTCTTGCCAAAGCTTAAATACCTTGCTATTGAAATCGCACAGAAAATAACTTTTAAAAAAATAAGTGAAAATGATAGCTTTTTATATGAACTTGTTGTCCAGTCCCTAAAAGAATTTAAAGAGCCTGAATGGATTACAGTTGAAATTTCTGAGCAAATGTCAGGACTTATTTCATTTTTGAATCAACAGCAATCTGCCGGCATTATGCAGCATGATGTGGATTTTGTCCCTTCGGATTCCGAAAATGGTTCAATTATACTTGAATCTGACTCAGAAATGCTTGACGTTTCTGTTATTAATCAATTGAAAAATATTAAAACCTATTTTGATTCTTATGGTGATGATTTTAATGACGAATTGCAATCAGAAAATAACGAAAATCCAGCGTGATGTCAGATTTGGTAACTTCTTCACCCGATATGGTAAAGTCAGACAAATAGTTGGTATGATTATTGAAGTTTCAGGTCTCGAAAGCAGTATAGGCGATGTTTGCAAAATTACTATAGGAAATGGTAAAACTGCTATAACAGAAGTAGTAGGATTTAAAAAGAATATTACTCAGCTTATGCCCTATGAAGATATTGACGGTATTGGATATGGTAATCTAGTTTTCAATACCGGAAAAAAACTTCAGATAAAAATCAGTGAAGGTCTTATCGGCAGAACTGTCGACGCTTTAGCTAAGCCTATTGACGGAAAAGGTGAAATAATCGGCAATACCTATTACTCAATTAACGGTAAACCTTCTAATCCTATGACTCGCCCTCCGATAAGTGAACCAATTGAACTTGGAGTAAAAGTAATTGATGGTATGATTACTTTGGGAAAAGGTCAGAGAATTGGAATCTTTGCTGGTTCAGGCGTAGGCAAATCAACACTTATGGGCATGATTGCAAGAAATGTCACTGCCGATGTAAATGTAATCGCTCTTGTTGGTGAACGTGGTCGTGAGCTTATGGAATTTATCCACAAAGACCTTGGCGAGGAAGGTCTTAAACGCTCAGTGGTCGTTGTAGCTACTTCGGACAATTCTGCTATGCTGAGAAATAAATGTGCTCTTACTGCAACCGCTATAGCCGAATATTTTAAGGATAAGGGTAAGGCTGTTCTGCTTATGATGGATTCACTTACACGTTATTGTATGGCACAGCGTGAAATAGGACTTTCTACAGGTGAACCGCCTGTTGCAAGAGGATATCCTCCATCTATTTATGCTTCACTGCCTAAGCTCCTTGAAAGATGCGGAAATTTTGATAACGGTTCTATTACCGGAATCTATACTGTCCTCGTAGAAGGTGATGACACAAATGAACCGGTTGCTGACACTGTAAGAGGTATTATTGACGGTCATATCATTCTTTCCAGAAAAATTGCAATGACAAATCATTACCCTGCAATTGATGTTCTTGCAAGCCTTTCAAGACTTATGTCATCAGTCGCTACTTCAGAGCAAAAGTCACTTGCAGGAAAAATCAGAAATATTATGTCAGTTTACAATACAAACCAAGACCTTATATCAATAGGTGCATATAAAGCAGGCAGCAACCCTGAGCTTGATAACGCTATCAAGAAAATCGGAAAAATTAATGATTTTCTCAAACAAGATGTTGATGCAAAGTTTACATTTGAACAAACTATAGATATTATGCGTAATGTCATTAATGAATAAAGGTGATTTGCTGTGAAAAAATTTGAGTTTACTTTAAGTCGCATAAGAGATTATAAAAATTCTATGCTTAGTAAAGAAAAAAATGTTCTTGCTGGTCTTCGTATGGAACAAAAAAATATTGAAGACCGTTTGGCTCAGCTTAAAATAAATGCTGCAAAGCTAAACAATGATATGCATGAAAAAATTTCAGTTGGTCTTACAGCAGGTGAGCTTAAAATTTATGATTTCAGAAGAAACGTCATTCGTGATGAAGTTCAGGCACTTAATAATCGTTCTGATTTTCTCCTTTCCTCAATTGAATTGCAGCAAAAACGTGTAGAAAAGCTAAAACAGGAAGTTTCCGGATATGACAATTTAGAAGATAACCAAAGACAAGCTTATAATGAAGCCGCTGCAAAAGAACAGGAACAAATAATCGCTGAATTTATTTCACAGAAAATCACTCGAGAGATTAACAATGTATAGCGGAATTTTTCCGTTTACATAAATTATTTTTAAGGAGGTGTTATTTATGAACGCTCAATCAGTTAATGTGGTATCCCAATCTGTTGACCACAATTCTTTACCAGAATCTAAAGTCAATACCAGCAATACAGATAATTCTGATTTTATGAAAGTCATATCAAATTTTATTTCCAATAATAATCAGCTTTCCGATACAAATGCATCAACGACGAAATCTGATAGTGACTCAAATCAAAAATATTCTGACAATCTTACAGCTTTATTGTTACAGTACTGTTCATCTTTGATTAATTCAGGTCTATCTCAAAACGCAGTCGGCGATTTACCTTTATCTCAGACAGCTACAAACAGTTCTAATACAGCAATCACTGATTTGTCTGCTATAAACCTTGGTTCATTAAATCTAAATGATTATTCTCAGACTTTAAATCAATCAGAAAACAATCTGATTTTTTCAGAACTTTCAGCATCTGGTATTTTGAATTTTCAAAATTCAAACATATCACCTTTGATTTCAGATGATAGCAATCAAATTTTATCAGAATTAAATAAGTTTTCTGATTCACAGCTTACTTCTTTTCTGTCGTATCTTGAATCAAAGGCAAATACTGATTTATCAACAAATGCAAGTACAATAGAAAAT
This sequence comes from Ruminococcus sp., assembly GCA_022641595.1. Lineage (GTDB taxonomy): Bacteria > Bacillota > Clostridia > Oscillospirales > Ruminococcaceae > Ruminococcus. Next base: position 3,360 of record JALCDN010000029.1, read on the forward strand.
CCCACTGATTCTTCAATTCAACTTGAAGCTTTACTGAAACTTATAAATTCAAATTCAGATAATTCTTCTTCTTCAGATTTTAAATCTCCATTTTCGAACAATCAGACAGCAGAAAAACTTTCTTTATTGAAAGATGCAATTTCAAAAGGAGAAGTAAAAGTTTCAAAAAACTCAGATGAAAGTTCTCAAATCGCTAAATTGAATGGCAACTATGAATTTACAAAATCTGTTGCCACTGCAAAAAAAGCCGTTGATGAAAACAAATCTGATTCAATTCTGCAACAAAATCAGATTTTTGACTATGGCAAGCTCAATTCTTCAGATGTTAATTTATCAAAAAATTTTAATTTGCTTTCAGATAACCAGGCAGTTACTTCTCAGACTCTTGACAGCCTTCAAAAAGCAATTGATAACCAAATCGAAAAATTTACAGTAAAGTTTAATCCAAATGGACTTGGCGAAATTACTGTGAATCTTGAAAGAACTGAAAATGGTCTGATAGTTAATATGGTTGCAGATAATGCAAAAACTGCTGAAATTCTTAATAAGCAGTTAAATACAATGCAATCTGACCTTTCTGATTATAATGCTAAGTTCAACCCAGCGACAATAACAGCAATTCCTCAGTCAAATTCATTTTCTTTCAATCAGAATCAATTCGATCAGCATTTTTCTCAGCAGGATAGCAACCGAGAACATTTTTCTTATCAGAATATTGTGAGCAATGATTTACCAATCGATGATAATGATACTGCTACATATGGAATTCTGAACACATATGCATAATTTTATTAAGGAGGTAATTTTATGAGCATTTCAAATGTTTCTTCAAGCTCTAAAAGAAATTACACCGATATGCTTGAAGGTAAAACTTCAAAAACTACTGCATCCGGTAAAGCTTATGACGCTGTATTTTCAAACGAGGATAAATCAAATCTCGGGGTTTCAGACTTTTTCAACCTTATGATAACCCAGCTTACAAATCAGGATTTTACAAAACCTGTTGATGACACACAATATGTATCTCAATTGGCACAGTTTTCAACGCTAACAGCTATGAAAGAACTTTCTGATTACTCCAAACAAAATTACATTCTCTCATTGCTTGGAAAAAATTGTACTGCAACTACCAATAATATTGGCGGCGAAGCAGAAAAAACTACCGGAAACGTTACCTCAATTTCTTTGGTAGACAACGACTACAAACTAACTATCAACGGTAAACAATTTTCTATGTCGGAAATAACATCTGTAAATAATTTACCGGATTCAAAAGAAACCAAATGAAATGTATTCCAATAAAGCGTTAGGAAAGGAGTCTTAATGTTATGGATATGAATTTCAGAAGAATTTCTACTGTTACTACAGGTATACCTCAGACAAGTACTGCAAAACTTAATGACGGTCTTGGAGCAGGCTCTTTCGATCAGATTCTAAAACAGCAGCTAAGTTCAAGTGGTCTTAACTTCTCAAAACACGCTGTTAACAGAGTTGTTGAACGTGATATCGATGTTTCTGACGACAGCATGGAAAGGCTTAATTCCGGAGTTAAAATTGCAAGAGAAAAAGGTCTTGATGATACTTTGATTCTAATTGACAAAGCTGCTTACATTGTAAGCGTTAAAAACAATATGGTCATTACTACAGTTGACAATCAGGATCTGATTGGAAACTGCTTCACAAATATCGATGGTGCTGTGATAGTTTAAATGCCGGACCTTATGGAGGCTTTGCAAATCCCGAACGACTGACGGATTTCAATTTTCTTTCACAGACATCTTCAAAAAGGAGTGCTATTTATGATTAGAAGTTTATATTCAGGCGTTGCAGGTATGACAACCCAACAGACTAAAATGGACGTTATCGGTAACAATATTGCAAATGTTTCTACATATGGTTTCAAGTCAAGCCGTGTAACTTTCAGAGATGTTTATTACCAGACTTCTTCTGCTGCTTCAGGTCCTTCCGCTTCTCAGGGTGGCAGAAATGCTGTTCAGGTCGGATATGGTTCAACACTTGGTTCAACTGATGTAAATCATTCTCAGTCAGTTATGTCAACAACTGGTTTGTCTCTTGACTGTGCAATCGCCGGTGAGGGATATTTTCAGGTCATGGACGGCGAAGGAAATAAATTTTATACCAAAGCAGGTATGCTTGATATAGACGCCTCTGGAAATCTCGTTGACGTAAACGGAAATTTTGTTCTTGGAGTTTCTGGCAACAATATGAATCAAGGTGCTTCTTCACAAAAAATTAAAATCACTCTCCCCTATCGTGAACCAAGCGTTTCTTCGGCATCTGATAAAATTAATGGCGTTGGTATAACTCTTTCTTCGTCTAATGAAAACGAAAACGGCAACTTGTCTTTCTCTTTTAATTCAAGCTCAAATATGCCAATCGGTGAAAAAGCAACTGCTGTTGTTTCTTCAACTTCTATTGCTGTCACACTGAACGCCAACGAAACTTTCAATACTCCTGCCGACCTTGAAAATGCAATAAATAATGCAATTAAAACTGCTAACAGTGGCATTGAACATCCAGCAGGAGAATTTAAACTTAACTTTGATAGTGATAACGCTTTTACAACAGCTTTAACAGGTGACCAGATAGTCAGCTCCAATTTCGGAGTAAAATCAGGAACTGTTGATATTCCCGACTCTATGACGAAATCTTTTTCCGTATCTTCAGTAGGAGACTCATTCAATTATTCGGATAAAATGGACTTTAACATCGCAGTTGATGACGCTGCCGGTACTTGTACTATAACCGCTGGAAATGGAAAATACTCTGCTGTTCTTACAAAGCAGCAAATGGCTTCGGCAGGTTCAGCTGTAATGAAAAGTGCAACAACCGGAGACAGCTTCGTACTTACTTTTCCAAACTGGACAAATATTCAGTCTTATAATGGTACTTCAGCTACTGCTGAGAACGCATCAGTACCTTCGGCAAGTGCAAAGAATCTTGGACTTGGTGCTGCATCTTTCGCTCTTTCAGGAGGAACAGAAGGCGGCATTCAAACTGTTTCAGATCTCACAGGTCTGGCAATTGCTTCAAACGGCGTTATATATGGTACACATCCAACTCTTGGAACTATTGAACTCGGAAGAATTGACCTTGCAACTTTTGACAACCCATCAGGTCTTTCACAGGTAGGCTCAACATATTTCTCAGCTACTGCAAATTCTGGAAAACCAAAACTTACAATTGCAGGCTCGGACGGTTCAGGTGACCTTGCCGGCGGTACTCTTGAAAACTCAAATGTTGACCTTTCTCAGGAATTTTCGGATATGATTGTTACTCAAAGAGGCTTTCAGGCAAGTTCGAGACTTATTACTGTTTCAGACACAATGCTTGAAGAACTTATAAATCTGAAACGATAGTATTTTATCTTATGTCATTGCCGCACACTTAATGTGCGGCAGATGACATGAATTATTAAGGAGCTTTTATGATTATACTTACAAGGCAGAATGGAAGTCTGTTCGCCATAAATAATGATCTGATAGAAACTATTGAGGAACATCCGGATACTACTTTGAAAATGGTTGACGGTAAAGTTTATATCGTAGCCGAAAGTATTGATGAAATTATTAATAAAATTATACTGTTCCGAAGAGAATGCATAAAAAATGTCTTTTTTGGCATTGAAAAGAAATCAGACGGCAGTGAAAATATCAATTAATATAAAGGAAGTAATTATATGGATTTATCGACACTTTTAGGCTGGATAGTTGGTATCGGACTCATTGTATTCAGTATCGTACTTAATCAGGATTCGGCAAGCGGTGCATATAGCATCGGCATGAGTTCTTTAAAGGCTTTTTATGATCTGCCTTCTATTGCAATAGTAATCGGAGGTACATTTTGTGCTTTAATGGTTTCATATCCATTATCAATACTTGCAAAGCTACCTAAACACCTTGGAATTGTTATTAAAAATAAAACCCCTGATCCTAATGAAAGTATTAATCAGATTGTTGAATTTGCAAAAGAAGCAAGAATTAATGGTGTACTCGCTCTTGAAGAAAAAGTAAAGGGCATTAACGACATTTTTATGAAAAATGCACTTATGATGGTATGTGACTCTGTTGACCCTGAAAAAGTTCAGGAAATGATGGATAACGAACTTGGTTACCTCGAAGAACGTCATACACAAGCTATGAACTTTTATCTGAAAGGTTCTGACTATGCTCCTGCTTTCGGAATGGTCGGTACACTTATAGGTCTTATTAAGCTCCTTGGTAATTTGTCTGATTCAGATGCACTTGCAGGAAATATGGCTGTTGCCCTTATTACAACTCTTTATGGCTCACTGCTTTCGAACTTCTTTTTCAAGCCTGTTGCAAATAAACTCAAAATACGACATGAAGCCGAAATGCTTAACAAAAATATTATTGTCGTTGGCATTCAAGGCATTTTAGCCGGTGATAACCCTAACTTCATAAATGAAAAATTAGTAAAACTTCTTCCATCAGGAGGCTCTGGCAAAAAAGGTAAGGATGGTAAAAAATTTAAGGATGACGGAAGAATTTAATCATATCAGCACTTATTTTTTATGAAGCGGAGTGAATTTATATGGCAAGAAAGAAAAAAGCCGATGAAGAAAGCGGCGGCAACTGGATGGATACTTACGGCGATATGGTTACACTGTTGCTTACATTTTTTATCGTCCTTTATTCAATGTCTTCTATAAAACAGGATAAATGGGCCGAGATTGTAAAAGCTTTTAATACTAATGGCAAAACTAAAGTTGACCAGATAGTCCTGACAGTTGACGGCAATGGTGACAGTCCTGCAGCAAATAAAGGCGAAGGAGAAGTTACAGGTAAAGGTATTACTGACCTTGATGAGTTTTACACTGCAATTACTGAATATCTCGAACAAAATCATATGTCAACAACTGAAGTTGTAGAACGTGGTCAGGATGATGGTACTGAAACCAACGGAACAAATAAGGATAACATCTATCTTTCTTTTCAGAATAGCATTACTTTTGCCCCTGATACAGCAGTTTTACTCGATTCCTCTTATCCGTTTCTTGATTTTCTCGGTCAGAGACTCTCTGAAGTAAATGATAATCTTGCAGTTATTCTGATTAAAGGTCACACAGCAATCTCTGATACATCAGTTGTAGATTCAAGAATTCTTTCATCAGAAAGAGCAAGCACAATTGCAAATTATTTTGAAAAAAATTATGGCATTCCAGCTGAAAAGCTCATACCTATAGGACTTTCTCACCTATATCCAGTTGCAGATAACAGCACAGAAGAAGGCCGTTCAAAGAACAGACGTGTTGAAATATCAGTTATAGGTAAAAATTCTCCTCTTGTTCAAGACGAACTTCTGAAAAGCCTTATAGGAATTAATTATAATTTATCTACAGCACTTGATGAAGTAGAAAGTGCAAATTGATGTGGAGTTGCTTTTATGAATAAAGATTTTTTGTCTCAGGTTCCTGCTTCAAAACTAAAGATTTATGATTTTAAAGCACCTAAAAGAATAGCCAAAGATGATCTGAAAATTCTTAATCTTGCAACAGATGATTTTTCACGTCTTATGACGGCATGTATTTCCGGACTTACTCGTGAAATATGTTCTGTTTATAATCCTGAAATTACTGAAATAAACTTTGATGATTATATTTCCAAGCTTCCTGAACATTCAATGATATGCGATTTTATTGCAAAGTCTGATGATTCATCACCATGTCAGGTCATTTTCAATCTTCCGCCAAATCTATTTTTTATTTTAATGGACATACTGCTTGGAGGTAATGGAAAACCTTTTGACCCAGACAGACAACATACTGAAATTGAAGTTTCGATATGCCGATATTTAATGCTTAAATTTCAGACTGTTCTCATTGACTCCTGGGAAGCTGTCAAAAAAATTGATTTTTCATTCGATAAAGTTGAAGCTTCATCTAAAAATATAGAAGCTAAAGCTACCAATGATGCAAAAATAGTTATGACGTATAATGTAAACATTAAAAATGTTATGGGCGATATTTCAATTGCTTATCCTATACAATTTATTGAAAGTCTGCTCAATCACTCAAATGAAAATTTATCTCAAGACAATAACATACCAATTGACAACGAAAAAGAAGCCATCCGCCAGAAAGCCATTATGTCTTCTTTAAATGATGCTGAACTTGAAATAACTGCTATCCTATCTCAGATAAACCTTAATATGCAGGATGTTCTCGACTTGAGTGTAGGTGATATTATTCCTCTTGAAAAAAAGATAACTGACGATATACAAATTTGTATAGAAAATGTTCCTTGGTTTAACGCCAAGCTTGGCAACAGTAACATTAAAAAAGCAGTTAAAATTACTGAGATTCTTAATGATAAGAATCAATTCTGACATCATTTTTTCTTTTACAAATATATCACAATTTATCTAAAAAGGAGACTTTATTATGAGTTCATCTAAATCCATTACTGTTATAAATGAAATGCTTGATTTGGCAGTGTCATCTTCTATGTCTACTCTTGGAACTATACTTGAAAGTAAGATTAATACTAATTGTAACAATAATAAGACTGAAATAATAAATAATATAGATTTTACTTCAATTGAACCTGCTATGTTTTTGAATATTGCATTTTCAGGTGACACACAATTTAAAGCTACTGCTTTTTTCAGAATTATAGATTTATCGGTTATTCTGAATTTTATGACAAATTCTGAAAATGATAATACAGAATTTGATGAAATGAGCCTTGGTATGCTCAATGAAATCATGACTCAGATATTTACTGAATTTTCAAAAAAACTTTCAGAAAATCTGAAACTTGATATTAATGCATCAGTTTCAGGACTTATGAAGTTTAAAGACCTAAACAATATATCTTCTTTTTTTGAATGTGAAAATGATTCTGAAATTCTTTCAAAAAGCTTTCAGTATGAAATAAACAGTGTTATTAAAGGATTTTCTGTTTTGTATTTTAATAGTCAATTTATTGATTCACTGCTATACGAAAACGTAACCGAAAGTAATTCTGAATCACAATTGAAAACCGAAAACAATAAAACTACTATTCAGGACGAATATACAAAACCAAACATTAATGCAAAGAAAAGTAAGTTCAAGCTCGACAATGAAATTCAGATTCATAAACCGGAATTTCCAAAATTTTCAAATAATGCTTCTGATGAACTTTCACGAATTGTCGGTGGAAATCTTGATTTGCTTATGGATGTTCCTGTAAGTGTATGCGTGGAAATAGGCAAAACAAGACGAAAAATGAAAGAAGTTATGAATTATACACAAGGTTCTGTGATTTTACTTGATAAACGCACAGGCGATTCTGTTGATATCACTGTTAATGGTCAGATTATTGCAAGAGGCGATGTTGTAGTTATTGATGACAACTTTGGTGTAAGAATCACCGAAATCGTCAATTCAAAAGAAGTCGCTGACAAGCCTTAATCACTCGGAGGATTTTCTTTTGAACGAAATCAAAATTATTTTTAACAGCATTCTTGGTATAGTGCTTTTCGCAGGTATTCTATATTTAGCCTATATTTCCACAAAGTTCATTGCCAGACGATATTCTCTTAATGGTAAATCAAGCAAAAATATGAAAATTCTTGAAACGCTCAGCATCGGCAAAGACAGTAGTCTTATTTTAGTAAAGGTCGGCAACAAAAACCTGCTTATTGGCAGTACTCCTCATTCAGTAAACATTGTCGACCAATTTTCAGATGACGAAATTATATGCGATGCTGATTCAGTTAATTGCACAGAACAGAAATTACCAGATTTTGCTGAAGCTCTTAAAATTAATATTGCAAAAAAATTCGGCAAAAATACAGCCGCTTCTGCCCGGAAGGAAGATGAAAATGACAAAAAATCCAACTTTTAAAAAGAACATTCTGAAATTTATTTTCGGTATAATCAGTATCATCTTCTGTATAATATGTATTTCTGCTGTGCAATCAAATGCAGCACCTTCTGTTAATGTTTCTGTTGATTCAGGTAAGGCGGATGGCTCATCAAGTGCTTTGGATCTTCTGTTTCTTCTTGCAATGATCGCTCTTATCCCCTCTCTTTTACTGGTAATGACTGCTTTTACAAGAATTATTATTTCATTGTCTTTTCTGCGAAGTGCTATTGGTACACAATCACCTCCAAATCAAGTGCTCATTGGTCTTGCGCTATTTCTTACAATATTCGTTATGTTCCCAACTTTTACTCAAATAAAAGATTCAGCGTATGATCCTTACAAGAGTGGCAAAATTTCTCAATCAGAGGCAATTAAAGAAGCATCTGTGCCTTTGAAAAAATTTATGCTGAAACAAGTTTATGAAGATGATCTTGATATGTTTACAACACTTGCAAAAGATAAAAAAATTTATTCTGCAGAAAAAATTTCGGCTTCTGATCAGCTTGTCAAGCTTCCTATGACTATAGTTATCCCAGCTTTCATTACAAGCGAAGTCAAACGTGCTTTTATGATTGGTTTTCTCTTATATATCCCATTTCTTATTATCGATATTATAGTTTCATCAACTCTCATGTCTATGGGTATGGTAATGCTTCCACCTGCGACAATCTCTCTGCCATTCAAGCTTATGCTTTTCGTCCTCGTTGACGGCTGGAATCTTCTCATACAAAGTCTTATTGCCGGTTTCAGATAGTTATTTTTTCTTTACGTTAGGAGTTTTATTTATGTCAGAAAGCGATGTTCTTTCAATTCTCAGAGAAGCTTTTTACGTTTGTCTGAAAATTGCCGGACCTCTACTTGCGGCTTCTATGATTATAGGTCTTATTGTCGCTGTTTTTCAAGCTGCAACTCAAATTCATGAGCAAACACTTACTTTTGTTCCTAAGCTTTTGATCGTTGCTGTAATTATGATAGTTTGCGGTTCATGGATAATTACAATTATGAATGATTTTTTCAAAATGATATTTGAAAAAATCGTAAGCCTGTGAGGAAGAAATTTGGCTCATCTTAATATTGATTTTGATAATCTGCAAGTATATATTTTTGTCTTCGTTAGAATTGCAGCTATAATTGTCTTTAATCCTGTGTTTTCCAGAAGTAACATAGTTCCTGCCGCAAAAGCAGGTCTTATTACACTTCTGACCATTATAATTACTCCTTACATCTCAACACCGGAATTACAGACTGATTATATTATTTTTACAGTGTGTATTGTAAAAGAATTCTTTATCGGTTTTGCTTTGTCATTTGTATTCAATATTTATTATTATATGCTGATGTTTGCGGCTGACATAATAGATACTCAATTTGGATTTTCAATGGCTAAGGTTATGGACCCTCAAACTAAAATTCAATCAGCTATTATCGGAAACCTTATGAACATTGTGTTCATGATATACTTTTTTATTACAAACAGTCACCTGATTCTTATCAATACTGCTGTTGGATCATTTGACGCTGTACCTGTTGGAATGTCCGGCATTAATATTATGGGCAGTTGCTCATTTATGATTGACATCTTTTCTTCTGTATTTTTACTTGCCCTAAGGTTGGCTCTTCCATATGTTGCAGCTGAATTTATACTTGAAATATGCCTCGGTATACTTATGAAACTTATACCGCAAATACACGTTTTTGTTATACAAATGCAGGGTAAAATTCTTCTTGCTATTATTCTCCTGCTCGCTCTTTCCGTACCAATGACGCAATTTATTGATAACTACATTGCAGAAATGTTCAATAGTATGAATGGAGCTCTTAAAGCTCTTATAAAATAAAAATGCTTGCAAGCCCATATCACTGCATAAAGGGGGGAATTAGTTTTGGCTGAATCTGCCGGAGAAAAGTCCGAAAAAGCGACACCCCGAAAACGTGAAGACGAACGAAAAGAAGGTAACATTTTTCAAAGCAAAGAAATTGTTATCTGTGTTACAATGATAGTTTCATTTTTAAGCTTTAAACTCTTATACTCTACAACAGAAAATTCTTTGGTAAATTGTATGCGACAATTTCTTCAGCTTACTGCTACTCAGGATACTATTAATGCTGATGACACTAAAAATTTTCTTATAATTTGTTTAAAATGTATTGCCATTGCAGGTTGTCCTATACTTCTTATAGTTATGCTGGCAGCGATAATTTCAACTGTCGCTCAGACAAAGGGACTTTTTAATTTCAAACAGCTTAAACCCAAATTCAGCAGAATGGATCCGTTAAAGGGTTTCAAAAATCTTTTTTCATTAAGGTCAATTCTTGAAATACTTAAAGCGACTTTTAAAATATTAATACTCTTTTATGTTATTTACAGCTTTGTAAAAGATAATCTGTTCTTTTTTGCAAAATTAATGAACGTTTCTATTGAAGCTGCTGTACCTGAAGTAGGCTCAATTTGTTTCTCACTTATTAAGAAAATTACCATTGCTTTTGCTGTCATTGCTATAATCGATTTTATGTATCAGAAATTCGACTATGAGAAAAAACTACGAATGACTAAACAAGAAGTAAAGGATGAATATAAAAATACTGAGGGTAACCCTCAAATCAAAGGCAAAATCAAACAGCGTCAGCAAAATATGGCTAAACAACGCATGATTCAAGCTGTTCCATCAGCTGATGTCATTATAAGAAATCCTACTCACGTTGCTGTCGCACTTAAATATGATAAAGAGAAAAATCATGCGCCAATTGTCGTTGCAAAAGGTATAGATGAACTTGCTTTGAGAATTGTCGCAATTGCTAAGGAAAACAATGTCTACATATGCGAAAATATCCCACTTGCAAGAGCTTTATGCGCTCAGGTAAACCTGGACTGCGAAATACCGGCGGAATTTTATCAGGCTGTTGCCGAAATCATTGCTGTTCTTTATAAAAATCGTGACGAACAGCTTATATAATTCACTATTTTTTATGTAAAGGAGTACCGAGGTTGAAACGTCTTTCCAAACTTTTTAACAACACTGTGGCAATATTCGTTGTCCTTGTTGTTTTCCTTATAATTGTTCCTCTGCCTACGCCTATTCTTGATTTTATGTTCGTACTTCAACTCGGTCTCTCACTTATTATTTTACTTACTACTCTCTACATCAGAGAAACACTTGAATTTTCAGTTTTCCCTACTATATTACTTATTACAACACTCCTAAGACTTGGTCTGAATATATCCTCAACACGTTCAATATTGACCAATAAAGGATATGCAGGAGAAATAGTCAAGGCTTTCGGTAATTTCGTCATAAAAGGCGATGTGGTTGTAGGTCTTATTATCTACCTTATTATTGTTCTTGTTCAGTTTATTGTAATCACTAAAGGTTCTGAACGTGTTGCTGAAGTTTCTGCAAGATTTACACTCGACGCTATGCCAGGCAAGCAAATGGCTATCGATGCTGATCTAAGTTCAGGCTTGATAGACGAAAAAGAAGCCAGAAAACGTCGTTCTAAAATTCAGCGTGAGTCAGATTTCTTCGGTTCTATGGATGGTGCCAGCAAATTTGTCAAAGGCGACTCAATTATGTCAATAGTAGTTACTTTTATTAATCTTATTGGCGGAGTTATAATTGGCCTTATTACAGGTGTTGGCGATTTTTCTGCTATTATGCAGACATATTCAACTGCTACTGTTGGCGATGGTCTTATGTCTCAGATACCGGCTCTGCTTATCTCTGTTGCTTCAGGTATGATGGTAACAAGAAGTGCTTCCGAAAATAACATCACTACTGATATAGGTCGGCAATTTCTTTCTCAACCAAAGGTTCTGATTATTGCAGGCATTACTCTTGAATGCCTGATTATTATAGGCTTTCCAATTTTACAGACAACAGTCCTTGCAGGAATTCTTTTGGCTACAGGAATTATACTTTTGCGTGGTGAACATAATGCTGTACCGGCTGAAGGACCAGAACAGTCTGAACCTGAAAAAACCGAAGAAATTCAAAGTGAAGCAAGCTTTTACAGAAATGTCGAAAATTTATACGGATTGTTAAACGTTGAACAGGTTAAAATTGAATTCGGTTATTCACTTATTCCACTTGTTGACGAAAAAAGCGGAGGTAGTTTTCTCGACCGTGTAGTTATGTTCAGAAAGCAATTCGCATTGGATATGGGCTTTGTTATTCCTCCGGTTCAGCTAAAAGATAGTGGACTGCTTAATCCGAACCAATACGTTATTTATATTAAAGGTGAACAAGTTTCCGGAGGTGATGTCCTCGTTGACCATTATCTCGGTCTTGCTCCTGATGATGGTGAAGACGTTATTGACGGTATAGACACAATAGAGCCTGCTTTCGGTATAAAAGCAAAATGGATATCTGAAGACAAAAAAGTTAAAGCAGAATTGCTCGGTTATACATTGATCGACCCTACTTCTGTCATTATTACTCATTTGTCAGAAATTATCAAAATGCACGCTCATGAACTTCTTAATCGTCAGGAAGTCAATAATATGCTCGAAAACCTTAAGAAAACAAACTCAGTTATTGTCAACGAAATTATACCAAATATTGTTTCCGTAAGTGATCTGCAAAAGGTTCTTTGCAAGCTTCTTGAAGAAAAAGTTCCTATTCGTGACCTTGAATCCATTCTCGAAACTATGGCTGACTTTGCCCCGAAAATCAAAGACAATGATATGCTCACAGAATATGTACGCCAAGCCCTTAAAAGAACTATTTCAAGGAAATTCTCAGAGGCAGGTCAGATTAAAGTTGTTACCCTCGATGCTTCAATTGAAAATGCTATTATGGGGGCAATCAAAAAAATGGACGGCGGTTCTTATCTAGCTCTTGACCAACCGACTATACAAAAAATTATTACAGCTACAACTCGTGAACTTGACAAAATTAAAGACCTTGTTAATGATCTTATTGTTATAACTTCACCGGTTGTAAGAATTTATTTCAAAAAGCTCGTAAATCAATTTTATCAGAATGTAACGGTTCTTTCTTTCAGCGAAATGGATAATGATATTCAAATACAAGCTTTAGGTAATATAGTACTTGATAACTGATTTTTTTCAAAAAGGAGGCAATTATGAGATTCAATAAGGATACTTCAAATTTTTCTGAAGATGATTTCAAAAAACTCTTGTCAGATTATAAAAAAAATGGTAATATTAATGCAAGGAATACTTTAGTTATGAAGTATGCTTATATTCCTCAGACTGTAGCTATCCAACTCAGAGGTCTTGCAAATGGTTACGCACAAATCGACGATATGGTCAATAACGGCATACTTACGCTTATTGACTGCCTTGACAGATTCGATATTTCCAAAGGAATAACTTTTGAATATTACGCTTTTATGCGTGTTCGTGGCAGCATTATAGACCTTGTAAGACGTCAGGACTGGGTTCCAAGACGTGTAAGAGAACTTGAAAAAAAAATCAACGAAACAAGAAGTATGCTTTATAATAAACTCGGTTCTGAACCATCGGATTCCGATATTGCCGCTGAACTTGATATACCAGTAGAAAAGCTACATACCGCTGCCCAGGAAATTGACCGATCTGTAGTTTTCTCATTTGAAGAATTAATTCAGAATGTTTCTCAGCTCGGTTCAAGTCTCGAAGCTGAAGGACTTTCACCAGAAAAGAAAATAATTAATGAGGAAATCAGCAAAACACTTACACAAGCTATTGATTCACTGAATGAACGTGAAAAACTTGTAATCTCACTTTATTACTACGACGAACTTTCACTTACTGAAATTTCAAAGGTAATTGACGTATCCATACAGCGTGTCTCTCAAATTCATGCAAAGGCTGTTTCAAAGCTAAAGGAAAGCTTAAAGAGTTACATAAACGGCTAAACTGAATTTTCAATACCCATTATTTTTTACTGCTGAGGAGGTAAATTATGCTAAGAGGATTTTACAGTGCAGCTTCCGGTATGCTCGTTCAACAACGTAACCTGAACGTTATCGGAAACAATATCTCCAATTCACAAACCGTTGGTTATAGATCTCAACGTGTTGTTCAGTCTACTTTTGACCAAGAACTTGTTACACGTTATGAAAACGGTCAATATACCAAAATCGGTGATGCTTCACAAACTAATCTCGTAAAAACAGTTGATACTAATTTTAATGAAAGCTCTGTTTATGAAACGCAGAATCCTTTCGATATGGCAATATTAGGTGACGGATTCTTCAATATCGCAGGAACAGACGGCAAAACTTTTCTCACACGCAATGGTTGCTTTAACATTGACAATCAAGGTTTTCTCGTACTCGATGGCGTTGGCAGGGTTCAAGGCGAAAACGGTGACATTTATGTTGGCGGCTCAAATTTTACTATGGACAATTCAGGCAATATATATAATTCAAATGGCGGCTTTGCAGGTAAGCTTTCTATTACTGCACCTGCCGAAAATGCCAAAACAGTTAAAATGGAAAATGGTCTGTTTCTTACTGACAACGTAACAAATGTCGACTCCCCTACTGTCATGAACTATGGCTATGAACGCTCAAATGTCGATATAAATGATGAATATACCAGACTTATTGAAGCTCAGGCAGCATTTAAAGCTTGCAGCACGGCTATTTCAACAATTGATGCACTTAACTCAAAATCTGCTACTTCAATAGCTTCAATTACCTGACAAGGAGGTTAATTTATGAATTCTGCATTTTATATCGGTAAAAGTGGTCTTAAGGCTTACTCCGACAGCATGAATGTTACTGCACATAATATTGCTAATTCTGGCACAACAGGATATAAAGCTACAAATTCAGATTTCCGTGAACTCGTTTTTAATCAAATGGATCAGAACATAAATAAACAGCTTGATGAAAACAGCAAAATAAGAACAGGTCATGGTGTTAAAATACAGTCAGATAGTCTGCAATTTTCACAAGGTGTATTAACTCCATCAGATTCACAACTTGATTTTGCTATTGCAAGCGGTAACTCTCTTTTCGCAGTAAACAGGGATAACTCAGTTCAATATACAAGAAATGGTTCTTTTGACATTAGTGTTGAAGGAAATAATGCTTACCTTGTTACAAGTGATGGCGGCTACGTCCTTGACAGAAACTATAATAAAATTAATATTCCGTATGTAAATGGCAAACCAGATACTGCTGTTATAAAATCTAAACTTGGCATTTTTAGTTTTGATAATCCTTATGGCCTTTTCAGAGTTGACGGACAAAGCTTCGTACCTACAGACGTAAGCGGAACAGCTGCTGTAGCTACTCCATCACAGTATGAACTGCGTCAGGGAATGCTCGAAAACTCCAATATAAATCTTGCAAAAGAAATGTCCGATGTTATTGTTACTCAGAAAGCTTATCAATTTTCAGCGAAAGTTGTTCAGACTGCTGACGAAGTTGAGGATATCGTTAATAACCTGAGACGTTGATCTGATACAATTTTTCTTTTACTCCTGTTTAAAATAATATTTTCAAGAAAGGATAAACTTTCATGGCTGATATAAACAGAGCTACTGCACCAATTACAAACCGTAATATAATTCAGCCAATGAAGGAAAACCGTACATCAGAACAAGTTCCATTTGACTTTCAGGATACATCTAAGGTCAAGCAGACTCTCGCTGAAACTAATCTTTCCGGTCAGAACAACGTTCTTCGTGAAGATGGCTCTACGTCCGGTTTTTATGAGATCCTGCATAACCCGGATATATCTTCTGCTTTTCTTAAAAATATATTTCTGCTTCGTGAAATTGTAGGTATACTACCACTCAATAATTCGGTTCAAACAGAGGAAATGAATGACCTTATTAACAGGCTTGTCCTGAAACCTGATGAAATCGCAGGTGAAATGATGCGTCAGGAGGATATTTCAACCCTTTTTAAAGGTGGCCTTTTTGATATGCTTCGTCAACTTTCAGAAGAAAATCCTACTCCTGAATTTTCATCTTCTATATCAAATTTGCTTAAAACTATTAATAATGAAAGTTCAAAAGACGGTATACTTGATTCAGTTGAAAATTCACTTAATAATCTCAAACGGGAATTCAGTGCATCCAAAAGTATTTCTTCAGAAATCTCTAAGCTTTCAGAAAAACTAACTTCATTCAGAAACATTGCAGATACAGAAAAAGCTTCTGCTGAATTTCCAAAACTAAAAAGTGAAATTCTTTCGTTTTTTCGCAGCACTGAGAAAAGCATACTGTATAATAATAATATTTTAAAATCAATTTCTATGGCTACATATAATCTTTCACGAATCAACACGTCGACAAATGCAGTTTCAGATGCGTTTTCAAATTTACTTAAACTTATGAAAGATGACTCGCAAAAAGAAAATCTCACAAATGCTCTTCTCAAGTTTTTCGATGATAACAGTCACGTCAGCTCATCAAAAACTATGAATGCGCTTACGGAAATACTTAAGAAACAATCAGAGAATCCGGATTTAAAACTTCTGAATTCCGATAGTATGGACAAAATTATTCACAGCCTTCTGTCATCACCTTGTAACTTCACTCCGCTACTGCACTTTGTCATCCCAGTAGAATATGAGAATACTCAGGCTTCCGCCGAAATTTGGATAAACCCTGACGGCGAAGATGATATGCAAAATTCTGATGGTAAAAAGTACACACATATACTGTCTGTATTTGAAATTCAAGATATTGGTAAGTTTGAAGCAGAATTTTTCGTTGAAAAGAAAAATATACAACTTTCTATATTTTGTCCTGAACAGCATATTGACTACTTTAAAAATTCTTTGTCAGACATAAAAAAATCAATTGATACTTCAGAATATAAAATTAAAAGTGTAACCATTGATAAACTCATCGAAACACGTTCACTTATTCAAGTATTTAAATCCCTACCTGAAAGGAGGCAGGGCGTAAATGTTACCATATAAAGAAAATAAAGCTGTTGCACTTAAATATGACTCCGAAAAAGAAAATGCTCCTGTTGTAGTTGCTTCAGGTTACGGAGAAGTGGCAAAGAACATAATTGCTGTTGCCGAAAAAAACGGAATACCTGTGTATCGTGACGACAGTGCGGCTTCACTTATGTGTATGCTTAAAGTCGGCAGCAATATTCCGCCTGAACTTTATGAGGTTATCGCTTCAATTTATGTTTCAATTCTAAAAAGCTCGGATTCTTTGCGAAAAAAACTAATGAACGAAACGGAGATGACAAAAAATGATAAATCCACTTGATGAAAGATATTTGGGTTCCGCTTGTGAAATTCGTTCATTTTCAAACGATTTGCTCGCACTTGGCATTATAAACAATTTTGGTGAAGATTTTATCGAAATTCATCCGAGAGATGACCGTCTTCGACTTTTTAATACCGGAACTAAACTGAAACTGAACATATTCAACTCAAAAGCTGGATTTTGCGTCTTAATATGCGAGGTTCTTACATCGTCACGAACATTTCTTAAAATCGTTGAACCATTAAGAATTATCGACCGTGAAAGACGCTGTGGATTCAGAGTTGCTGTTGATACTGATGCACGTATATCAGAAGATAACGTTTTCTCTGACAACCCTCAACCCGAAAAAATTCAGATTGCACTCGTAAACGATATGTCCGTATGTGGTCTGAGAATCTTTTCTACAAGGTCGTTTATACTTAATCAGATTTTCTGGCTTGAATTAAATCTTAATGGCTCTTTTCTGATTTCAAAAGCTCAGGTTATGCGTGTTTCGGATAATTTTATAAAAAAATCAGACGGAATAAAAATGCAGGAATATGGAATAAAGCTGATTTTTTCACGTCCTGAAGATGCTGACAAGCTTTGTTCATATATTTTCAAGCGTCAACGAGAAATTTCAAATAAGATTAAGTAATTTATCATTATCAAATAGCAACGTAAATACGTTGCTATTTTTTTAACCTTATACGAGTTTGTTAAATATAAACAAATAATATTTTAATATTTGTTTATTTTAACTCTTTAAAAGTTTTGGTTTCGTGCGATTTATATATTGTAATTCAAAAGCGAAACAATATCGGATCCGTTGGTTCGCAAAAGAATATAATAGGGTTGGGAAAAGGATTTCCCTTAAACAAAATCTATAATTAATACATGGAGGTATACTTATGGGAATGGTAGTTAGAACTAATATGACAGCCATTAATTCAAATAATGCGCTGACAAGAAACAATAGCACAGTATCAAAAAGTGTAGAAAAACTTTCTACAGGTATGAAAATCAACCGTGCAGCTGATGATGCTTCAGGTCTTGCTATATCAGAAAAGATGAAGGCTCAGATCAAGTCACTTGATACTGCTTCCTCTAACGCTGAAGATGGCATCTCACTGATTCAGACTTCTGAAGGTTATATGGGTGAAGTTCATGATATGCTCAACAGAATCGTGGAGCTTGCTGAAAAGTCCGCTAACGGTACTTATGAAACTAAGTCCGTTGCTGACGGCGGTGCTGGTGCAGAAGTATTCGGAGATGCCGGAACTGACCGTCAATCATTGCAGGACGAAGTAAATCAGTTATCTTCAGAAATTGACAGAATAGCTACAACTGCTAATTTTAACAATCTTAAACTTATGGATGGTACCTTGGCAAAAAAATCTAATTATAAGGTAAGCGATATGAGTGCTGATAATTATGTATGGAATAAAGTTGCTGCCGATGCAGGAAATACAATGGAAGCTGGCACAGCTACTACGGCGGATTCTTGGACTAAATCTGGAAAACACGTCGCTTCGGGTACAATTTCAAATGAAACCACCTATACGGCCGATGCTTTTGTTAAGTTGAGTGACGGCTATAAGATATCCAGTAGCGACACTGGGGTTACTAAATTCACAGCATCAGCTGCTGAACAACAGGATATTGATGGTAACAATAGGTTAATTAATGACATAAACAGTAAGGGACTGACAATTTTATCTGCCCAACCAACTGGAACTAACGATGCAACCGCTGTTACAGCGACTGGTTCTTCAGGTGGCGGATTGAAGCTTCAAATTGGTGAAACTTCCACTAAGTCTGATAAGCTTACAGTTAATGTTATGAGCTTTAAAACAAATGACTTGTTTGCCAGTGTTGGTACTTATAAAAATGCTGACGGAACTTCAGCTACTGATAAACTGACGCAGTCCAATAAGACATCAGAAAATTCAAATGGTCTGACAATTAACGTATCAAATCAAGATTCAGCTTCTATGTCTGCCGAAGCAGTTCGTGATGTTATTGACAAAGTCTCTGCGCAAAGAGGCGTTCTTGGTGCTCAACAGAACAGACTTGAGCACACTATTAACAACCTTACTACAGCAAGTGAAAATACTTCTTCTGCTAACTCTCGTATCCGTGATACTGATATGGCTAAGGAAATGATGAAGTACACTCAGTCTAATGTTCTTACTCAGGCTGCTCAGGCTATGCTCGCTCAGGCTAATCAGGCTCCTTCTCAGGTTCTTCAGCTTCTTCAGTAATCTACATTTCAGCTTAATTTATTCCACAATTACTATGGATCCGATAAAAGCCGTCTTAAAAGACGGCTTTTATTTTTGCAATATTTTTATATACACTTGACAAATTCTCAAAAAAATGTATAATTATTATGGATATATTTGCAATTTGAAGAAATTTATTGTATAAAGGAGTTTTGTAAATTATGTTTAGCAAATTTATAAGTGGAATTGTTTCAGCTGCAGTTCTGCTATCATCTGCTCAATTTATTCCTGTTTCTGATTCTGTCAATGCTGCTTCTACTACTCAGAATTATGCTGAGGCTCTTCAAAAATCACTCTATTTCTATGAATGTCAGCAGGCTGGTCCTCTCCCCGACTGGAACAATGTTGAATGGCGTTCTGACTCAACTATGATTGACTCGGTAAAGGGTGGCTGGTATGATGCCGGCGATCACGTTAAATTCAATCTTCCTATGTCCTACTCAGCTTCAATGCTCGCATGGGGCCTTTATCAATATCCTGACGGCATTCAAAAGTGCGGAGAAATGACGGATTACGTCAATAACCTTTCTTTTGTTCTCGATTATCTATCCGAATGTGATAAGGGTACGGAAGCCGTTTATCAAGTCGGTAACGGAACCATTGACCATACTTGGTGGGGTCCTGTTGAACTTTATCAGTACGGTATGGAGGATAGCGGCACTTCTTATGAATCTGCTCGCGAAACTTTAACCGCTTCAGAAGGCTGTTCTGCTGTTTTCGGCGAAATGTCTGCTGCATTAGCTTCAGGTTACTGTGCATTAAACGGAAAAGTTGACCAATCCGTTCTTGACAATTACCTTGCACATTCAGAAAACCTTTTCAAACTCGCCGACAGTTCTAAAAGCGACGCCGTTTATAATGACAGCAATGCTTCAGGTTTCTATCGCTCTTCACACTTCTACGATGAACTGTTCTATGCTGCAAACTGGCTTTATATTGCTACAAAGGATAAAGCTTACCTCGATAAGGCTACAAGTTATATCCCTAATCTCGGAACGGAACTTGGCACATCTGAACTTAAATATTCATGGTCACAGTGTTGGGACGACGTTATGCAAGGTGGTATGCTTTTGTATGCACAAAATACAAAAGATCCTACATATATTGCAAGAGTAAAAAAGCACGTCGATTACTGGACAAATACTGTTGCTAAACTCCCAGGAGGTATGCGCTGGCTGACTACTTGGGGCTGCGCACGATATGCTCAGGCTGCTGCTTTCATCGCCGCTGTTGCTTCGGATACTGTTCTTTCGGATTCTGACACATCAGCATATGTAAAATTTTATGAAGAACAAATAAATTTTGTGCTCGGCGATAATCCTGATAACAGAAGCTATGTTGTGGGATATGGCGAAAATTCTCCTAAAAACCCACACCATAGAACTGCTCATGCTTCATGGAAAAATGATCTGGCAATACCTGATACAAACCGTCATATTCTTTATGGTGCACTTGTCGGTGGTCCTAATGAAGATGGCACATATAAAGATGATCGTCAAAATTATGTAAACAATGAAGTTGCAACAGACTACAACGCAGGGTTTACTGCTATTCTATGCAAAATGATATCGAAATATGGTGGCACAAAAGACAGCAGCTTTCCTCCAAAAGAAAAACACGACGGTCCGGAATTTTACGTTCAATCAGTTGTAAAGCAAGCTTCTTCTTCTGGTATAAGCATAAGTTTCAAAATGACAAATCATTCTGCTTGGCCTGCAAGAGTTCAGGATAATCTGTCATTCAGATACTTCTTTGACCTTAGCGAAGTAATTAAAGCTGGCAAAAAGCCTGAAGATATTGTCATTCGATGTGATCGTGACCAGTCCGCTATGTATGCATCAAAGGGTGTAAAGGGTGCAGTCATTTCAAAACCTGTACAATATAGTGGATCTGTATATTATATTGACGTTACTCTCCCAGACGGACGTGCTGTTCTCCCAGTATCAGAAGGTATGCAACAGTGCGAAATCCTTCTTGCATTCGTTATGCCTGACTACGGCAGCGGCTGGGATTCATCTAATGACTTTTCTGCAAAGGATATTCTTGATTCGGAAGACGCTGTAATAAGTGAAAATATTCCTGTTTATGTAAATGGAAAACTTTATTATGGTAAAGAACCTGACGGAACTTCTGCTGACGGTGGAATGTCTGATTCTACAGAAATAACAACAAAATCATCAACCTCAACTACTTCAATTACCACAACATCAAAAGTAGCTACAACTTCTTTAGATGAAACCACTAAATATGGTGACGCAAATTGTGACGGTAAAACTGATATCTCAGACGTGGTTGCAATAAGACGTTACCTTGTCAACAATAAAAAGTATCCTCTTACAAATAACGGACTTAAAAATTCTGATGTGCATTCAGTTGGAAACGGTATTAATGCTCAGGACGCTGTTACAATTCAGCAATTTGTTTTTGGTGTTATTACAAAACTTCCACTTTGATTACTTATGGGCACCTCTAAAAACCTGTTTTTTGCAGATTTCATAGTCAAAAGATCTCAAAATCACGTCATTAATTTTTGACAAACTGAGGTTTTTAGAGGTGCTCTTATAATAAAAGCATCCATAATCCTATGAATGCTAACTTAATATTTTAATGTGAAAACAGCACCTAAAATATAGGTGCTGTTTGTATTTTTTATTTAATTCGCAAAAGATATGTTTTTAGAGGAATTCTTTATTATTTTAGTGTTGTTAAAACCCCTTTATCCATCTCACAAACAGAATCGCACAAAATCTCAATATCCTTAGCTGCATGTGATGCAATAAGGATTGTTTTTCCTTGTTCTTTTTGTTTGAGGAGATACTCACGCATATCAGAAACTCCGTCTTTGTCAAGACCGTTCATCGGTTCGTCAAGAATGAGAATATCAGGATTCTCCATAATAGCTTGTGCAAGGCCAAGACGCTGACGCATACCTAATGAATACTTACCAACTATTTTTTTGCTTTTTGGATCGAGACCTACTTGATTTATTACTGTGTTTGTCAAGTAAAAAGTGCATAAAAGGGGCTCGAAAAAGTACATAGCCCGTTTCAGCAGTAATTGTTGCATAACGAATGGTATGTGAAGCTCTTTCTATGCATTTTTGGAGTCCCTTTTG
>JALCDN010000030.1 GCA_022641595.1 Ruminococcus sp.
CCTTTCCGCTACCTCCTTAGATGATAGGTTCATCTAAATTGTAGCATTCTTTTTCGGCGCTGACAACGGGCTTCTACCTATGCACTTTTCGAGCCCCTTCTCTGCATTTTTATTTTAGCACAAACAAGTAAGGTGCAATTTGGTAAGGTACAGGTTCAGTTGCAAAAGAGAAACAAACTGTTAAATAATAAAAAATAAAGAGCAGATGAAATTCATCTGCTCTTTTCTTTATACTTGCTCCTCCTTTTCTATTATATTGCATGTACACATTTGACACATGTTTTAAGCGGTGTAGATGTGCAGTAAATAGAAAGGCGGGAAAGTATAATGCAAAATAATGTTACAAATTTTAGCGAGGAGGATTTTTATGTTATGGTGCACACATTTCAAGTAAGTGTGGGCGACAACCTTGAGTGGAGAAGAACCCAACCGAAAAAGAAGTATGCAAATAAACAATGGCAAAATGGTGACCGTTTTTACTATGTAATTAACCCCAATAAATTTTGCAGCGAGCTGCATACATTTGAGGCGTTTTTGCGTGTGAAAAAAGCAATCTTTGAAGAATTGCAATTAGAAGATTACCAGTTAAACCGGATTGATATTAGCATAAACTGTAAATTCGAGTATGAGGAATTATATAAACTGAACCTTTATTTTAATAGCCTTGATGCTGTGCGTTGTGATGCACAGAACCATTACTTGGTGATAGGCACTGACCTCGACAAACGCAGCATTAAATTTGCGACAAAGTACTATGCAAACGAAATTTATGATAAATCAATTGAAAGTCAGAACAGGGATAATGCAAAAACACGGATTGAGATGCGATATAAACCCAGAACCAATATGGATTTTGAAACGGCTGTTCAAGAAACGATTGCAACACTAGGAAACCTTATGGGTTTTTATGAAAAGTATAATAAACTTACGATAGAACATTTACAAGAACGATATTTAAAGGAGAAAGCGGAATTGAGGGATGGAAAAATAGGAGCGTTTACGGAATTCGTTTCAAGATACTATTATATGTTTACCAACATGAAAATTTTGAATGGCTTATATAGACTAAACATGAAAGGAACTTGCAAAAGCTGGCTGTACAAATACAGAAAGGGCAACCGAACTTTGATGCTTTATCCGAAATCAGCCATTAGCGCTTATATTGCGGTGCTGAAAAAGGCAGTAGAACACTACTGCAAAATGTAACTGATGTGTTTACTTTTTTGTAACAAGACAATTGTGTAAAGCGCGTATAATACGGAGAAAACACAGATAAACGGCAAACTTTGTACTGTAATTATAGGGATAGATAAAATGTTGAAAATAGCATTTAGAACAAGCATAGATGAATATAGTTACTTGGAAAGGAGTAATTTTATGGACACACTACCTGTTGAAACAAATAATAAAAATAACAAGATTGATTTTGGGAAAATGCAGTTTGAAGTGGTGAACCAATACCCTGATACTGTGGAGCATGATATGAAAGAATTGGTGGAACAACAGCTATACAATATTTTTAAAAAGTATGATATAAAGAAATGACAGACTAAAAAGGTTGCGGCAAATATAGGAACGGTTATATTTGCCGCAATAAATAAAAGGGGTGATGACAATGTACGCACTGTATGCACGGCAGTCTATTGACAAGCAGGATAGCATTTCGATTGAAAGCCAATTGGAATTATGCCGATACGAAACACGCGGACAACCTTACAAAGAATATATAGACAAGGGCTACAGTGGAAAAAACACGGAAAGACCAGAGTTTCAAAAAATGCTTTCAGACATCAAAAACGGGTTGATTACGCATATTGTGGTTTATAAGCTTGACCGTATTAGCCGTTCTGTACTGGATTTTACAACAATGATAGAGCTGTTTCAAAAGCTGCATGTGGAGTTTATTTCCCACACGGAAAAATTTGATACATCTACACCAATGGGCAGAGCTATGCTAAATATATGTATTGTTTTTGCACAGCTTGAGCGAGAAACCATTCAAAGGCGCGTGACAGATGCGTACTATTCCAGAAGTAAGCGTGGTTTTTATATGGGTGGAAAGACACCTTACGGATTTCAATTAGAGCATACGGTCATTGATGGCATTCAGACATCAAAGTATAAGCAAGTGGCAGAAGAAAGCGAGCAAATTAAACTGATTTATGCACTGTATTCTGACAGCAGCAATTCTCTGGGCGATATCGTAGATTACCTGAATAAGCATCATATTGCACAGCTGCGTGGTGGTATGTGGAGTGCTACCAGAATCAGCGAACTGCTGCGTAATCCTGTCTATGTGCAGGCAGATGCGGATGTTTATAACTTTTATGTAAGTCAGGGTGCAAATTTAATGAACCCTATAACAGACTATGTTGGAAAAAATGGTTGCTATTTATATAGCGGTATGCAAAACGCAAAAGATAAGCGGCGAACGCTAACAGGCAAGGAAGTGGTGCTTGCACCCCATGAGGGGATTGTAACAAGTGATGTTTGGCTAAGATGCAGAATACGCTGCCTTAACAACAGGCAGTCCACAAAGACCTGTAAGGCAAAAAATTCTTGGCTTTTAGGAAAGGTAAAGTGTGGGAATTGTGGATACGGCTTAAACATTGTAAAGGCGAATACGAAAATGGGACGGTATTTTGTGTGTGGCACAAAGCTTGCTAGCAAAGGCGCAAAGTGTCATGGAACTGGCAGCACCATTTATGCAGATGCATTAGAAGCTTATATGCTGAGTGCCATTAAAGATAGACTGCGTACTTTTGCCAACTTAGGTGAGTGCAAGCATAGTGAGGTTCAGCCACGCATGAACCAGATAAAAATTGAAATGCAGCAATTGGATGAGAAAATACAGGCGCTTGTTAGTAAGGTTGCAAACGCAAATGAAACATTGATGCAGTACATTAATACGCAGATTGAAACCTTACATACAAAAAAGCTGGAATTAAGCCAAGAGTTGGTGAATATTTCAACGAGTATAACGAAAGAGGAACTACACAATATCAGCAATCATACGCAACAATGGGAAACCATTTCATTTGAGGATAAGCAAGCAGTAGTAGATGCGCTGATTCAAGTGATTCGGATTGCCGGAAACAAAATAAACATTGTATGGCGTGTTTAAAAACGCCGCTTTTTTACGATATAGTTACTTGATAGTTTATGGTTCGGTGAAGCATTGCGTATAACGCAGGATAACCTTGATGCAAAAGATTTTTACGCCTGCAATCCGTCATACGACAAAGGCTGCGGAAACAGGAAATAAATTTAAAAGCTCCGTAATAGATAATTACGGAGCTACTTATTTTTAATAGCTTATTCTCATAGATTTGTACATATTCAGAAAAGCCTATTAAAGTATATCGATATATTCACCGGCGAGAGCTTTATTCATACTTCTTACAGCGCAGAATTTACCGCACATAGAGCAAGTATCCTCATGTTCAGGCTTTCTGTCGTCTCTGATTTTCTTTGCGGTATCAGGATCGATAGCACATTTCCATTGAGCGTCCCAGTCCAGTGAGCGTCTTGCGTCAGCCATTTTATCGTCGATATCTCTTGCACCTCTGATACCCTTAGCGATATCGGCAGCATGAGCGGCAATTTTTGAGGCAATAATTCCCTGCTTTACGTCATCGACATTTGGAAGTGCAAGATGTTCAGCAGGAGTGACATAGCAAAGGAATGCTGCACCCGAAGCGGCAGCAATAGCACCTCCGATAGCGGAAGTTATATGATCATAACCAGGAGCGATATCAGTAACCAGAGGTCCAAGAACATAAAACGGTGCACCACAGCAGATTGTCTGCTGTAGCTTCATATTAGCGGCAATCTGATCCATTGGCATATGTCCGGGACCCTCTACCATTACCTGTACATCACGTTTCCATGCACGTTTTGTAAGTTCCCCAAGGCGAACGAGTTCCTCAATCTGGCAGACATCAGAAGCATCGGCAAGGCAGCCCGGACGGCAGGCATCGCCAAGAGAAATCGTAACATCATATTGACGGCATATTTCGAGTATTTCGTCATAATGCTCATAGAAAGGGTTTTCATTGCCTGTCATGCACATCCAGGCAAATACGAGGGAACCGCCTCTTGAAACAATATTCATTTTACGTTTGTGAATCTTTATCTGTTCGATAGTTTTTCTTGTAATGCCACAGTGAAGTGTAACAAAATCGACACCGTTTTCGGCGTGAAGTCTGACAACGTCAATAAAGTCCTGAGCAGTAAGAGTAGAGAGGTCACGCTGATAATGTATAACCGAGTCGTAAACCGGAACAGTACCAATCATTGCGGGACATTCGGCTGTAAGTTTTTTTCTGAAAGGTATAGTGTCACCGTGTGAAGAAAGGTCCATAATAGCGTGAGCACCCATATTTACGGCTTCCATAACCTTTTGCATTTCTATGTCATAGTCCTTGCAGTCACGGGAAACACCAAGATTTACATTTATTTTTGTTCTGAGCATAGAACCAACGCCTTCGGGATTGAGGCATTTGTGGTTAATATTTGCACATATTGCGACTTTTCCCTGAGCCACAAGTGGCATAAGTTCATCTGCTGTCATATTTTCCTTTTGGGCAACAATTTTAAGCTCAGGCGTAATAATACCCTTTCGGGCGGCTTCCATTTGTGTTGAATAGTTTCTCATAATTAAGTTTCCTCCAAATAATAGCTTGTCTTTAAGCGGATACAGCTTTGTGCGAATCAGTTTAATCAGCTTTCAGAGCCTTTGATATTCCAGCAATGATTCAAAGGTCCGTTTCCTTTTCCAATATTGAGCATAGCACTGAGTGCGTTTGTGAGATATTGTTTTGCTTCACTGATTGATTTTTCGAGTGTCATACCTTTTGCGAGGCCGCAGGCTATAGCACTTGATAATGTACAACCTGTTCCGTGGGTATTTGAATTGCATATTCTTTCGCCGTGAAATTGAACTGTTTTGTTTGCGCACCAAAGAATGTCGTCAGCACAGCCTTTACTGTGACCGCCCTTGACAAGCACTGAGCAGCCGTACTTTCTACCGATAATTGCGGCTGCATCAGCCATATCATCGACCGAATATATTTTTTTGCCGGATATTAATTCTGCTTCAGGAATATTTGGAGTTACTAACTCTGCAAGCGGAAAAATCCTTTCGGCAAGAACTTCTGCGGCGTTTTCGGAAATAAGAGTCGAACCACTTGTTGAAATCATAACAGGGTCAACTACAATATTTCCGGCATTATAAAATTTCAGGCAGTCAGCAATAGTGCCTATAAGTGAAGCTGAAGAGACCATACCTATTTTTACCGCATCGGGAAAAATATCAGTAAATACGCAGTCAAGCTGCATTTTAAGAAACTCCGGCGAAACCTCTGATATTGCGGCAACCCTCATAGTATTCTGTGCTGTAAGAGCTGTTACAGCACTCATAGCATAAATTCCGAGAGCTGTCATAGTTTTGATATCTGCTTGTATACCGGCACCTCCGCAGGAATCGCTTCCTGCAATTGTCAAAGCAGTATTCATCGGTTCTGCTCCAATTCTAAAAATGCTTTTTTCAGTTCAGCAGTTGCTTTCTGAGGATTTTCGGCTTTCATAATTGCCGATACGGCACAAACTCCGCTGATTCCGCTGTTTTTAAGAACATAAATATTATCCTTGTTAAGTCCGCCTATTGCATTAACATTTATCGGAACGGCATTTACAATGTCACGCAAAGTTTCGACTGATGTAATAACTGTTTTAACCTTAGTTGTCGTTGGGTATATTGCACCGACACCAAGATAATCTGCACCGTTTTTATATGCCTCAATTGCTTGTGGAACAGTTTTTGCCGTAGCACCTACAATTTTGTTCTGACCGATAAGCTTTCTTGCAATATCCACAGGCATATCGGACTGACCCACATGAACACCCTCCGCATTTATTGCAACTGCAACATCTGCTCTGTCGTCAATAATAAGAGGAATGTTATAGCACATTGTAATTTTATGAACTTTTTTTGCAAGCTCAATGTACTCTCTTGTTGTTTTATTTTTTTCCCGAAGCTGAATAATAGTTGCACCGCCTTTACAGGCCTGTTCAACTACATCAAGCAGTTTTTCTTCTGAAACTGCAGAGCTGTCGGTTATAAAATACATTGTAGTATCTATTTTCATAAATTCTCCTTGAGGGCATAGATTATATGTATGCCGCTGTTATATGCTTGTGAACTTGTTCTCAGAGATACAGATAGTCATTAAGTACAGGTTGCAGACCTTCGGAAGAAATGTCGGAGTACATTTTTGAAAAACTTCTTGTATCGTTGATTTCAAATTGCTCATCGCCTTTTTTGCCGACCTGTTTCTCACCTGAATACTTACTTTCGTGGTCGCCGATACCTGTAGATACACCTGCTGACACCTTTGTTGCCGCAATCTTTACTATACCGTTACGGAAATTTTCGCTTTCTCTTGACGAAACCGTTATACCTGCAAAAGGAAGAAAAATCCGATATGCAAAGATTATCTGAGAAAGCTGTCTTTCGTGAACATCAAGTGGATTTATCTTTTCGTTATTGATTATTGGACGTAATCTCGGACAAGACAGTGACACCTCTGCCTGAGGATATTTCCGCTGTAAATAATATGCGTGAAGTGCAGTTGCAAGTGCGTCCTTTCTGAAATCCGACAAGCCTAAAAGTGCAGAAAATGCAACTCCCCTCATACCGCCTTTAAGAGCTCTTTCCTGTGCATTGAAACGATAAGGGAAAATACGTTTTCTTCCAAGAAGATGAAGCTGCTCATAGCGGTGTATATCATATGTTTCCTGAAAAACGGTTACATAATCGGCTCCGCAATCGTGTAAAAATCTGTATTCATCGGTATTGACCGGATATACTTCGAGTCCTACCATACGAAAATATTTCTTTGCAAGTTTGCAGGCTTCACCGATATACTCAAGACTGCTCATACTTCTGCTTTCGCCTGTAAGAATAAGTATTTCCTCCATACCTGATTTTGCAATAACGCTCATTTCGTGTTCAATCTGCTTGTAGTCGAGTTTCATTCTGCTTATGTCGTTATAGCAGTTGAATCCGCAGTAAATGCAATAGTTCTCGCAATAATTTGCGATATAAAGAGGAGTGAAAATATATACGGTGTTTCCAAAATGCTTTTCTGTTTCGAGTTTTGCTTTCTGAGCCATTTTTTCGAGGAAAGGTTCTGCCGCAGGTGACAAAAGTGCCTTGAAATCTTCAACCGAGCAGTTTCTGTGCTGCAGTGCTGCCAGAACGTCCTTTGCAGTATATTTTGAATAATCATATTCTTTCATTTCCGAAAGAACCTTGTCCATGATATCCGATTCTATATGCTCCATTCCCTCAGTATATGTCATGCAGTCTGTGCGTGATGAAGGGCAGTTTTCAAGCTCATGTTTTCTTTCAAGGGCTTTATCTGATAATTGCTTGCCGTCAATAAGATATTGATTTTCCATATCATCACACCTCAATCATGCAGAAAGCCTGTAAGAGGGTCAGATGAGCTTGCACCACGGGTAAGAACTCTTCCAAGACCTGACAGATAAGCCTTGCGTCCTGCATCTATAGCAAGCTTGAATGCACTTGCCATAAGTGGCAGGTCGCCTGCTGTTGCAAGAGCAGTATTTGCCATAATAGCAGCTGCACCCATTTCCATAGCTTCACAGGCTTGTGACGGTCTGCCGATACCTGCATCAACAATAACCGGCAAATCAATTTCGTCAATAAGTATCTGTATAAATTCTTTTGTAGCAAGTCCTTTATTTGAGCCGATAGGTGAAGCTAAAGGCATAATTGCAGCTGCACCGGCATTTACAAGGTCTCTTGCGAAGTTAAGGTCAGGATACATATACGGCATTACCACAAAGCCTTCTTTTGCGAGGATTTCAGTTGCCTTTACTGTTTCCGGATTATCCGGAAGAAGATATTTTGTATCACGCATAATTTCGATTTTTACAAAATCGCCGCAGCCAAGTTCTCTTGCAAGCCGTGCAATTCTGACTGCTTCGTCAGCATTTCTTGCTCCGGAAGTATTTGGCAGCAAAGTTACATTTTTTGGAATATAATCCAGAATATTTTCTTTTTCTTTTGTATTTGCTCTTCTGACTGCAAGAGTAATTATTTCCGCACCTGCGTCCTTTACAGCCGATTCAATAAGATTAAGAGAATACTTGCCTGAACCCAGAATAAAACGTGAATTGAATTTATGTCCGCCTATTTCTAATACATCATTCATAGTGTAATGACCTTTCTATGCATCAAAATTTTCCGTTATAATACGCAAAACAGTGTGTGCCTGATGAGCTGCACAAAGCATCGCTCCCGTAGAAAAAACTGAACCTTTTTCAGCAATATCGCTTTTGCCGTCGCCGCAAACAAACAGATGTTCTGTAATCTTTCGTGTAATTATATTATTTGCACAGCCGATGCCTGCCATTCCGGAAGCACAGACGATGTACTTTTGCGGAAAGAGCTCTGCTGCGTAGTTTACGAGCATTGCCTTGCTTTGCGCATCGTCAAAAGCTTCACAGATAATATCTGCTTGCGATAAAATATTGATGTTGTCTTTGGTGATTTTTTTGTTGTGCAATTCGACATTTGCATAGGGCATAATGCTTTTTATTATGTCATACATAGCGTCTGTTTTGTTCATTCCGATATGCTTTACCGCATACTGCTGGCGATTAAGATTTGCAAGGTCGACTTTGTCAAAATCGACTAAAATGAGCTTTCCAATACCAAGTCGTGCAAGGGAAATGGTGATGTTTGAGCCGAGTCCGCCAAGTCCGCAAACTGCAACAGATGCGTTTGAAAGCTTTTTCTGTATCGAGGCACCGTGACGTTTTTCAAGTGCTGCATACATTTCTTTTTCTGTTGGTAAATTCAAATCAACCGCCTCCTACAAAGCTGATAACTTCGACAGTATCGCCGTCGTTGAGTATAACTGCGGAATATTGCGGCTTTGGTATAATTTCGCCGTTACGTTCAACAGCGACACGTTTTTCATCGTAATTCTCTTTTGTAAGATACTCTGAAATCGTCATTCCGATTGCATCGCAGTTATTTCCGTTTATAATTAACATAAAATCTCCTTTCAAAACGCACTAAAAAGCACAAAAACGGGAGGCTACCAAAATCTGGTAACTTCCCGTTAAATACAATCGATGATTCCTACGTTGGCATTATCCAAATCAGGTTTTATGGGTAAAAGCGATACAGCTTACTCTCAGCCCACTATGGTGAGCTCCCCTTTTTATAAAATTATAAAGCACTTAATTTCTGAAAATAAATTTCAGATGCCGGCAAAGTGCATTGCTTCAAGCAACCTAACAAGTATAACACACTGCTCTGCATTTGTCAAGCGTCCTTAAAACTTATTTTCACATATGGGCACCTCTAAAAGCTCGTTTGACCAAGGGAAAATCAGATAGGTGCGGTAGCTGCAAGGAAACCTTCCGAAAGCGTGCTGTCGCACTATGAGGGAGGTTGACACAGCAGATGCCGTGCATAGCTGTTTTTTCTCAAAAGGAGTTTTTAGAGGTACCCATATGAACCTTTATGATGAACAGTCTTAAACAGCAACAGATGCAGTTAATTTTCAAATTTTCCCTTTAGAATCTCGTAAAAATGTTTCAGGCTTTTGTCTCCGTCATTATCTGGAAAAAGGCAATAGGGAAGGCTATCGGTTGCCTTATGTTTAAGAATACAGTTTTTGCAGTTTCCATTATTTTTACAAGTTTTCTTAGGACAGCATTGCAACTCATTTTTGTAAAATCCACTCATATAAAAACTCCTCCGAAGATATTGAAAAGGTATCCCATTATTATGATTCCTATGGTAACTATGCCAATAAAAATTCCAAGCAGTTTTGGCTTAACTACTTTTCTCAGCATTATCATAGATGGCAGAGAAAGTGCAGTTACGCTCATCATAAATGCCAGAACGGTACCTATACCCACGCCCTTGAAATAAAGTGCCTCCGCAATCGGAATTGTTCCGAAAATGTCAGCATACATAGGAATCCCTATAATACTTGCAAGAATAACCGAGAACGGATTTTTTCTACCAAGTATTGCTTCAATCCATTCCTGCGGCAGCCAATTGTGGATTACAGCACCTATTGCAACACCTATCAAAATAAATTTTATAATATATTTCCAAGTTTCCCAAGCTTCGGAAACAGCAAAGCGGCATCGTTTTTTTCTACTGTCATATATCGTATTGTCAAGAGCCTGTGCCTTACCGAAAAGCTTAGGTTCAAGCTGTTTTTCCATATTAAGCTTTCCAATAATTGTTCCACCGATAACCGCAATTACAAGTCCGACAACAACATAAGCCACTGCAATCTTCCAGCCAAAAACGCTTGTCAGAAGTACAAGCGAACCTAAATCAACAAGCGGTGACGAAATAAGAAACGAAAATGTCATTCCAAGCGGCAGTCCCGCATTTGTAAATCCTATAAATACAGGTATTGACGAACACGAACAAAACGGTGTTACCGTTCCTAAAAGTGCCGAAATAATATTACCGAAAATGCCATTATATCGTGAAAGAATTTCTTTTGTCCTCTCCGGAGGAAAATGTGTCTGAATATAGCTTATGATAAAAATCAATACTATTAAAAGTATGCTGATTTTCAAGGTATCATATATAAAGAAGTGAACACCTGACCACATTCTTGAAGATACATCTGCACCAAATGCTGTCAGCAGCTTCAAAATCAAATCGCTAAGCCACTTCATACCAAGTATCTGCGTCTGAATAAAATCCCATACTATCCGCATATATATTCACACCCCTTAACACATTTCAGTTCTGAAACAAACCTCTGAAAATCTTTTAAGGTATCGGCACAAAGTGAGTAATGCGACCACTTACCGTCTTTTCTTGCACAGACCAATCCACATTCGCAAAGTATTTTCATATGATGAGAAAGCGTCGGCTGTGTAATCTCAAACCTCTCCAAAATTTTGCAGGCACACATCTCTCCACAAGATAGCATCTTTACAATCTCAAGACGTGTGCTGTCACCAAGTGCCTTGAATATCAAGCAATAATCCATATAAAACCCTCCTCTATTCAAGGCAATACGCATAGAAGACTTATGCAATATTGCCTTAAAATAAACATATTGACGTTTGTCTATATGAGCATATCACACATATAGATAATTGTCAATATGTTTTTTGAATTTTTTACCCATGCCCCATAAATTTTTTAATTTCTGCCAAGCCTTGATTTTTATACAAAAATGTTATATAATGATGTTGATATGAATTAT
Source organism: Ruminococcus sp. (assembly GCA_022641595.1). Classification (GTDB taxonomy): domain Bacteria; phylum Bacillota; class Clostridia; order Oscillospirales; family Ruminococcaceae; genus Ruminococcus. The sequence goes on from JALCDN010000030.1 coordinate 11,289, forward strand.
AAGGAGAAATGTTATGAAATTTTCAAAGATGCACGGCATCGGCAATGACTACATCTACGTTAATTGCTTCAATGAAACCGTTGCTGACCCGGAAAAAGTTTCCGTAATTCTCAGCAACAGACGCTTCGGTATAGGCTCTGACGGTCTGGTTCTTATTATGCCGTCCGATAAAGCAGATTTTCGTATGCGTATCTTCAACGCAGACGGCTCCGAAGCTATGATGTGCGGCAACGCTTCACGCTGTATAGGTAAATATGTCTATGATATGGGCCTTACCGATAAAACCGATATCACCCTTGAAACAAATTCCGGTATAAAGCTTCTGAAGCTCTTTATTAAAAATGACAAGGTAGACAGCGTTACTGTTGATATGAATAAGGCTATCTTAAAACCTTGTGACATTCCGGTTAAAAGTGACCTCGAGCTTTTCGTGGATCAACCTGTAACTGTTGACGGTGCTGAATACCACATAACCTGCGTTTCTATGGGCAATCCCCACGCAATCGTATTTACCGATAATATAGATGACCTGAATCTCGAAAAAATCGGCCCGTCTTTTGAAAATCATCCACTCTTTCCAAATAGAATCAATACGGAGTTCGTTGAAGTCATCGACTCGAAAACACTGAAAATGCGTGTATGGGAACGTGGCAGCGGCGAAACCTTCGCTTGCGGAACAGGTGCCTGCGCTACAGTAGTTGCCGCTGTTCTTAATGATTTCTGCCGCTATGACGACAAAATACTCGTACATCTTCGTGGCGGAGACCTCAGAATTACTTATAAAGCCGACGGTACTGTCCTTATGACAGGCCCTGCCTCTTACGTTTTTGATGGTACCGTTAGCGATGAATTTATTAACAGTCAGAAGGAGAATGTTGTATGCCAACTGTAAACGAAAATTTCTTGAAGCTCGAAAAAAATTACCTATTTATAAACATTGCAAAAAAAGTCAAAGCTTTTACTGCCGCACACCCGGATGCTGATATAATCAGAATGGGTATAGGTGATGTTACACTTCCTATAGCTCCTGTTGTAATTGACGCTATGAAAAAAGGTGCCGACGAAATGGGCGTAAAGGAAACCTTCAAGGGTTATGAAGACAGCGGTGCAGGCTACGATTTTCTCAGAAATGCTGTTTCTGACTACTATAAAAGCTTCGGCGTTGACGTTCTTCCTGAAGAAATACGCATAAACGATGGTGCAAAAAGCGACTGCGGCAACATTGTCGATATTTTCGGAAACGATAACACTGTTCTCATTACCGACCCTGCTTACCCGGTTTACGTCGATACTAATAAAATGAACGGCAGAAATGTCATTTATGCCGATTCAAATGAGGAAAACGGCTTTGCTGCTATGCCGGATTTCAATGTTCATGCAGATATAATTTACCTTTGCTCGCCAAACAATCCTACAGGTTCAGTTTACACAAAGCAGCAGCTTAAAGTATGGATAGATTACGCTCTGAAAAATAATGCTGTAATTATTTTTGATTCAGCATATGAAGCTTTTATTACCCAGCCTGAGCTTCCAAGAAGCATCTTTGCTATTGAGGGCGCTAAAAAATGTGCAATAGAAATGTGCTCACTTTCCAAAACAGCAGGCTTTACCGGTATGAGATGCGGTTATACTGTAATTCCGTCAGGTCTTACATTCAAGGCTTCCGATGGCTCAGATGTAAGCATTGCTCAGCTTTGGGGCAGACGTCAGGGCAGCAAATTCAACGGCGTCTCGTACCCGGTTCAGTGTGCCGCAGCCGCTGTCTTTACAGAAGAAGGTCAGAAGCAGATACACAAAAATATTGAATATTATCAGGAAAATGCCCGCATTATCTCTTCTACTATGGAAAAACTCGGAATTAAATATACCGGCGGCATAAATTCACCTTACATATGGTTCAAGTGTCCGAACAATATGGGAAGCTGGGACTTTTTCGACCTTATGCTTTCAAAAATAGAAGTTGTCGGAACTCCGGGACAGGGCTTCGGCAAAAACGGTGACGGTTGGTTCAGACTCACTGCTTTCGGTGACAGAGACAAAACTATCGAAGCTATGCAGCGATTTGAAAAGCTCGTTGCAGAAATAAAATAACTGTTTTCAGCATACTTCCTATAATAATTTAAAAGCCTGTCAGAACTTAACGTTCTGACAGGCTTTTTCAGTTTATTTACCATTGCCGATTATTACTGCTTATTGATACTTGTGAACAATTCACAGCCGTTATAATCAACCTTGATTTTATCGCCGGTTGACGGATTTTCCGAGATGATAGCCTTGGCAACAAGAGTTTCTATTCTGCTCTGAATGAAACGTCTAAGAGGTCTTGCACCAAAATTCGGGTCATAGCCACAGTCGATAACAAAATTTTTAGCGGTAAGAGTAATTTCAACCGTAAGATGCTTGTCGTCAAGACGTTTCTGTAAATCCTGAAGCATAAGGTCAACTATCTTGACTATCTGAGTTCTTCCAAGCGGCTTGTAGAAAACAATTTCGTCAAGTCTGTTAAGAAATTCCGGTCTGAACTGCTGTTTAAGAAGTGAATCAACTTTTGCTCTTGCTTCATCGGTAATGTTTCCTTCAGAGTCGATGCCCTCAAGGATAAACGGTGAACCGAGATTTGAAGTCAGAATTATTATTGTGTTTTTGAAATCTACAGTACGTCCCTGTGAGTCTGTAATTCTTCCGTCATCAAGAACCTGTAAAAGGATATTGAACACATCGGGGTGAGCCTTTTCAATTTCGTCGAAAAGAACAACAGAATACGGTTTGCGTCTTACAGCCTCTGTAAGCTGTCCGCCCTCGTCATATCCGACATATCCGGGAGGTGCGCCAATGAGTCGGCTTACGCTGAATTTCTCCATATATTCGCTCATATCTATACGGACAATATTTTTCTCATCGTCAAACAGAACCTCCGAAAGTGCCTTTGCAAGTTCGGTTTTACCAACACCTGTAGGTCCGAGAAACAAGAATGAACCTATTGGTCGGTTAGGGTCCTGAATGCCGGCTCTTGAACGCATAATGGCTTCGCTTACCTTTGTTACAGCCTCGTCCTGACCGATAACACGTTTATGAAGAAGATTTTCAAGCCCGAGAATTTTCTCTTTTTCGCCCTCCATAAGCTTTGAAACAGGAATACCTGTCCAACGACATACAATTGCGGCGATTTCCTCCTCGGTAACACTGTCCCTCAGTAATTTTGAAGAATTTCCGTTATCGGATTTTTGTTCAAGCTCTTCAAGTTCTTTTTTCAACTGAGGAAGCTTTCCGTATTTAAGTTCAGCAGCCTTATTGAGGTCGTACTCACGCTCTGCCTTTTCAATCTGACCGCTTACATCTTCAATTTGCTGACGCAGACTCTGCAGCTTTCCTATTCCTGATTTTTCGTTTTCCCAACGTGCTTTCATTGCATTGAACTTTTCACGCATTTCAGCAATTTCGGACTGAATTGTTTTAAGATGCTCTTTGGATATGTTATCGTCCTCTTTTTTAAGGGCTGCCTCCTCAATTTGTTCCTGAACGATTTTTCTTGAAATAACGTCAAGCTCGGTAGGCATAGAATCCATTTCTGTTCTTATAGTTGCACAGGCTTCGTCTATGAGGTCAATAGCCTTGTCCGGCAGAAATCTGTCCGTGATGTATCTGTTTGACAGAACTGCGGCTGATATGATAGCGTTATCGTGAATCTTTACGCCGTGAAAGACTTCATAACGTTCTTTAAGACCTCTCAGAATTGAAATCGTGTCCTCAACTGAAGGCTCATTTACAAGCACCGGCTGAAAACGTCTTTCAAGAGCCTGATCCTTTTCAATATACTGTCTGTACTCGTTAAGCGTTGTAGCACCGATACAGTGAAGCTCACCACGGGCAAGCATAGGCTTTAAGAGGTTGCCTGCATCCATAGCACCATCTGTTTTTCCTGCACCAACGATAGTGTGAAGTTCATCAATAAACAGCAGAATATTACCGTTGCTGTTTTTGATTTCGTTAAGTACAGCTTTCAGACGTTCCTCAAATTCGCCTCTGTATTTTGCACCTGCGACCAAAGCTCCGAGGTCAAGAGAAAAGACCTTTCTGTCTTTAAGGCTGTCCGGCACATCGCCGGCAACAATTCTTAGTGCAAGCCCTTCGGCAATTGCAGTTTTACCTACACCAGGTTCGCCGATAAGAACAGGATTGTTTTTTGTTTTCCTTGAAAGAATACGGATTACATTTCTTATTTCGCTGTCACGACCTATAACTGGGTCAAGCTTATGTTTTCTGGCAAGGCCCACAAGTTCCTGACCATATTTTGCGAGAACATCGTATGTTTCCTCAGGATTTTCTCCTGTTACACGGGTGTTGCCACGCACCTGCATAAGCACTTTCAGAAATTTATCTTTGGTTATGCCAAAAGAGTCTGCAATGCGTGAAACCGTGCTGTCTCTGCACTCCAGAAGTGAAAGCATAATATGTTCAACAGAAACAAATTCGTCTTTCATTTTTGAAGCTGTAGCTTCAGCAGAGTTAAACATTCTTTCTGTTTCGGCAGAAATTCCGATATTGCTGTTTCTGCCGCTGCCGGTAACCTTAGGCAGAGAATCAATTTCCCTGTCAATTTTTGAAGAAACTACATCGGAATCGAGGTTCATTTTTGTTATAAGCTGTGGAATCAGACCGTTATCCTGCTTTATAAGACCTGCAAAGACGTGGATAGGTTCAATAATCGAGTTTGACTGCATAACAGCAATGCTCTGAGCTTTTCTTATAGCGTCAACAGATTTTTGAGTATATTTTTCTATGTTCATAACAATACCTCCCAATATAAGCTTGCTCTGCCGCAATCAAACAGAGATTTGCAGCAAAGGCAGGTAGAATTTCAGATGACCATATTTGATAAGAGTTCAAAATAATCAGAAGTTAAAACCGGAAGATTGGAATTAAAGTCTGATGGTGACAAGAAGTAAAGTTTAAGGGCTTTATCGAGCAGTCTGACATACGAGCAGATACTGTTGCCAAGAACGGCATCAGTTGCATCGGATGAATTGAAAAGGTATCTTACAAATTTTCCGTCGATAAGGCTTGCGGAGTATTCCGGGTGAGGAAAATCCGAAAGAAGTTTGTTTTCAAAAGAAGACCAGAAGGTGAAAAAATTGTCAAACATGGCTATAAGCGAGCTGTTCTGAGTTCGGATATGAACTTTCAGCAGACCTATGTAGTCATCAGGAGCTCTTATAAGTTCAATTTTATAGTTGACCGTAGGATTATATTTATACTGCAAAGCAGTTTTTACGGTAACCAGAGAGTCTGAATTTTGTGATTGAATTTTGAAGCAGTCATCAAGAAGTTGTGAGAATGAATTGAAGATTTCACGCATTCTCATTTCAGGAGTAATGCATGAAAGTCTCTGTGCAAGTATCTGATTAATTAGGTTAGACCTGCTTGTATTCAGCCTGTACGCTTCATTATCGACAGCTTTGATTACATCATCTGCAAGAACGAGACTGTAGACATTTTTCTTCATTTTCTCACCTCCTGATAATATTATATCACGATTATAGAAATTGTCAAGCAAATTATATAAATTTGCGTGCAAAATTTTTCGGTAAAAAAACAGCACCTTTCGGTGCTGTGATTACTTGACAACGGATAAAAATCCGGCGGCACTGCAAGTAATCTAAAATTAAAACAAAAAACATAAGATAAAAACTTTAGAAATTGTTATGAAAGGAATTAAAGTTAAAAATAATAATGAAAACATTTCTGTATTTTGGCACTCAAATGGCGTATAGTACGTAGTATCAAGTACATGAGAGGGTAGATACTTGATACCAAATACCACAACGTTTCCATCTGATATAGATATTATAATTCATTCATAAAATATTTGCAATTACATTTTGTACACTAAAATGCACATCTGCAAACAAAACAGCTCATTTTTGTGAAAAAGTCAGGTTAATTTTTTGTTAATATGATAAATAATATTTCTAATTTAAAATTATAGACTCAAGTCCTTTAATGACATTTATGTTCTAAGTTTACAATATATAAAAAACGACCTCGAAATCAACTGATTACGAAGTCGTTTTTTAATGTAGCTTTTCTGATTAAAGTTCAAACTGACCTGATATATCACCATTTACAACATAGTAAGCTGTATTTTCTTCAGGCTTTACATAAACGTCAACTGACTTTACTATTTCAGCACCTGAAAGCTTCTTTGCTTTGTCAGCAAGACTTTCAGCAGTAATTTCCTTGCCTGCATACTGAATGTAAACGTTTTCACGGATTGTTTTTGCAGCAACTTTCTTTTCAACAGCCTTTACAGTTTCCTTAGCTGCGTCCTTTGCAGCGTCAGTAATATTCTTAGCTGTATTCTTAGCTCTTCTTGCAGCTTTCTTTGTATTTGCTTTGACTTCTTCGGCAGATTTAGTTATATCAATTCTAAGCTTCTCTACAGGAGCTTCTGCCTTAGTTGTATCATTATTTGGTTTGTTCATATCCATAAATAAAACCTCCTGATAAATTTTTAATAATTGTGCAGATTAATTCAAACCATTTGCAATAGTTTTATAAGTATATTATATATCAATTTTTCCTCTTTGTCAAGAAATATTAAATGAAAATGACAATTCGACCGATTAAGGCAATTTTATAAGCATTTTTTTATCAAATTTACATATGTAATTCTATCAAATCTCCAATAATTAAAGCGACAGTTTTTGCTGTCGCTTCAATTACATTTTATGAGAGGATTTTAACAAAAGTTAAAAGTATGGCTTTTATTGTTTTCTGTATGCCGCAGACGGCTTGCGTACGCAAGCATGGCTTTAAGTCGGAACTATATTTTTACTCTATAAAGCATTTTACTCCGACTTAAAGCCTTTCGATTTTCACGCCAAAGGCGTGAAAATCCGTCTGCGGCTATCAGAGATACATATATCAGAAATTAATCAGCCCCAAGGATTTGTACGTCCGCCGCCTGAGCTTCCTGAACCTGCTGTAAGCTTTGTGCCGCCGGTTATAGTACCTCCGGTGCCATAGCCGTGAGAATCAAGTGTTCCACTGTAAGTTGCTCCACTGTAAATTGAATAAGTTGATGATGAAGCACTTGTGTTTGAGAAAATAACAAGTCCGCTCATATTCATATCTGCCGGAACTGTCAATGCAGCAAGAGTTTTGCCACTGCTATCAGCAACAGCTATTATTGAGTTTGCAGACAGAGTTCCGTTTGCTGAGATGTATGTTGAATTTGGATATACAGCCATATCTGACGTTCCCATACCAAAGATTATGCCACCGGTATGTGTGAATGAACAGCCACTGTCACCATAATCGAATATACCGTTGCCGCCGCTTGTAGGACCGCAGACGAGCAACGTACCGCCGCTTACAGTAATATTGCCGTTGGAATCAAAACCGTCACCGCTTGCTCTTGAGTAGATATAACCGCCTGACATATTTATAACACCAGATGAAGTTGACATTCCGCCTTGTCCCCATCCGCCGGGGTTTGTTGTACCGGAGCTGTCGCTTCCGCCTGCACCGTTGAATCCGTCATCGGAAGAAACAACAGATGTGCTGCCGCTCTTGATTTCAATATCTGCACCTTCTATGCCTTCGTATGACTTTGTAACATTTATTGAAAAGTCACTGTCAGAGCCGCCTGCTGTACCGAGAGTCAGAACCTTGTCAGCGTGAACGCCGTCATCACCCGATGAAGCAGTAATTTTTCCTGCTGTAACATTTACGTTTGTTGCATGAACACTGTCGTCTGCGGAAGTGATGTTCATATTGCCGCCCTTAATGTTTATTGTGCCTTCAACAGTTGTTGCAGCTGTAGTTGAAGTAGCATCTACATTAGCACCTGCTTTAAGACCTTTAGCACTTTTGGCAGTTTTATTGGAATTGCCTTCCTGCATTCCGCCGCCGCCCCAAGGATTAGAGCTGCCTGATGATGTACTGCTGCCTGAAGCAGGACAGGTTGTTGTAATTGTAATATCTCCGCCGTTTACATTAAGCGTTCTCGCAGCATGAACTGCGTCATAATAAGCTGTAACATCAATCGTACCGCCATTGAATGTTATAACACCCTTTGTATCGGTATCAGTTTCGTTGGCCTTTATTCCGTCTCCGGCAGTTGATTTTGCAGTTATTTTCAATGATGAAAAATCGGTATCTGTATCATTTCCTACTGTTACGCTGTCCTTGCCTCTTATAGCGTCGTCAACGGCATTGGCAATTATAGTTCCGTTGTAGAGTTTGAGGTCATTTTTGCAGACAATGGCATCAGCACAGTTTCCGTTTACTGTAAGTGTGCCCTGACCCTTTATTTTAAGGTCATCGCAAGAATAAATAGCTCCCGTTCCGCCATCGGCATTGGTGTAGCTTGTGCCATCGGAAATTGTATTTGAAGTTCCGTTTTTAGCAACGATTGCACATTCATCACCTATGCTTGCAACATATATTGGTGAAGTAGTTGTATTTGTGAGATTAGCGTTTGAAAGGTCAAGCTCAACAATACCATCAGCATAAGTAGTCTTATCAACATTGACAACTATCTGACCGCCTGTCATTTCGCCTGAAACTGTAAATACGCCCGGCTTTATGATTGTAAGAACGTTATTAGCAACCGTAGCGACAGTTTCCGGAGCATTCGTTGAAAGTCCACTGTTTGAAAGTGTAATAGTATATCCATCTGTAGTAGGAGTTGTAGCAGAACCGCTTATAGTTTTAACATCTGTAAATTCTGTTGAAGCAGCAGAAAGCGTAAATGTTCCTGCTGTTGAGGCAGTCGAGTGAGTAACAGAAGCTCCGCCTGTTGTTACCGTATAAGATGAGCCTGAAGCAAGTGCAGAATTGCTGACAACGGCGTATTTGAATTTCTTTGTTGGAGTTGCTGAGAATATTTCTTTTCCGTCCTTTGACACAGCAATCTTATTTGACTTTTTCCATGTGCCGTCAGTTGAAGTCGTATCGGCAGCGTAATCAAGAAGCATTGTTCCCTGAGTTGCTTTAAGATTTGTAACCTGACTGTCAGTAGAAGTTACAAGAACATTTCCGCCTGTTATGTTTGCAGCAGTTACAGCAGTAAGACCTCTGTCGCCGCTTGCAACAACCGTACCTGCTGAAATATCAATTGTAGTTTCAGCCTGAACAGCGTCGTTGGCAGCTTTACAGCTTATCGTACCGCCTGCTATTGAAACATTTCCCTGAGTTGACTTAATGCCGTCGCCTTCGCTGTCAATAGTAAGTGTGCCGTCATTAACTGTTACAGATTTCTGACCTCTTACTGCATCTGCAGCTGATGTTGTAACGTTTACAACGCCGCCGTTAAATTTAAGGTCGTTGTTGCAGTGAATACCATACTGAGTATTTGCGGTTACGTTGAGAACACCTGTAGAGCCTTTGATAGTAAGGTCGTCCTTTGAGTAGATAGCTGCAAGTGTTTCGTTTGACGAGTAAACAGCAGTTCCGTCGGAAACTGAGTTTGTAGTACCGTCGACAAGATTTATAGAAGTATTTTCAGCGTTTTCAACATAGATTGCAGGCTGCGACAAGCCACTTATATTTGCACCGTTAAGGAACAGCTTGACCGTTCCGGTATCAGTAGTTGTATCGGCAACGTTAACTTTTATCTGACCGTCCGTCAGAGTACCGTCTACATAATATGTACCAGAAGCTGAAATTGTAACAATGCCTCCGCTTACAGAAGCGTTATTTCCTTCAACCGTTGCAGAAGTTCCATTTAAGTGGATATATGTGATATCGGTTGTTGAATCAGCAATTTCGATAGACGTAAGCTTGCCGTTTACAAGCATACGGCGGATTGCAACAACATCTGATATATCGACATTACCGTCCTGATTTGCATCAGCAAGCTTAGTTGCCGTAGCATCAAGCTGCACGTCCGTATAGCCCAGTACATGCTTTTGAACCATAACAGCATCAACAGCATTTATAGAGCCGTCCAGATTTGCATCACCAAGATACATTGTCTTTGCACTTGCAGATGTGAAAGTCATACCGGTATAAGCGATGCAGAGGGAGGAAATACCTGCCAAAGCTTTTTTAAGCTTATAAGAATAAGATTTTTCCATTATTAATCGCTCTCCTTTAAATATATAATATTTATAAGTCGATTCTAACTGAACCGACTAAGAAATTTCGGAATGATAAGGGTAAGGCGCCTTATCATTACTTTAGGTAGTCAGCTGAATCGAATTTGTTTTCGGTTCAGCTTCTTCTTTGACTATATTTATTATATTTTACCAATCTTAAAATAATCTTAAAGCAATCTTAAAAAAGTCTTAATTTTGGAAAAAATTTTCTGATTATAAAAAATCCCCGTTCAGATTTTCTGAACGAGGAATAAATCTATTGCTTATATTAAAGGATACCTCTAAAGTTTTAAAAGGTAATTTAATCAAATGAAAGCTGTTTGCTATCGCCAAGGTCTTTGGCAATTTTACCTGCTGCCGGAATTTTTTTTGTTCTGTATTTTTCAAATTGTTCAAGCTGTTCTTCAGAAATCAAGCAAGCTTCCTGAAGTTTATTTTTTGCTCTAAGATTTATTACCTGAACGCCCTGAGAATCTCTTGTCGACTTTGGAAGAACAAGACCGGTATTAAATACAAGAGCATGACCGCCAGAAGTTCTAAGAAGTATATCAGTATCCTCACGAGCAAATATTATGCCTATAATCGGTGATTTTGAAGAATAAGCTTTGGAAAGCTTTTTTCTGTTTGTTTTTGTTTCGTAAGCGTCAAGAGGAATTTTTGAAACTTTTCCGTTTTCGTAAACAAAAATGATGTAGCCTTTATAGTCGATTGTTGCAATCATTGTTACAAGAGATTCTCCCTCGTCAAATGAAAGCTTTGCAGGGATATAGTCGCCCATAACACTTGCCTTTGAGTCATCGAAAGCACTGGCTTTTGATTTATAGGCCTGACACATATCCGTAAAGAAGATAAGGTCTGTTCGGTTTGAAGCTTCTTCAGTTTGTATGATAAAATCATTTTCTTTAAGCTTCTGCTCACTGCTCATTCTTAGTGACTGTGGAGTAATTTTCTTGAAATATCCGCTTGCCGAAACAAAAAGCGTAACCGGATAGTCAGGCGTATCATCTTCGGCTACTTCGTCTTCAATGTCCGACTGATAATAGAACATTGTACGACGAGGTTGACTATATTTTTTAATAACGTCCTTAAGTTCCGAGATAATTACGTCTCTTACTTTCTTTTTATCGGAAAGTATTGCTTCCATATTATCAATTTCTGCTTTAAGAGCGTCAATTTCCTGAATACGTCGCAGAATGTACTGCTTATTTATATTTCGGAGTTTTATTTCGGCAACAAATTCCGCCTGAATTTCATCTATGCCAAATCCTACCATAAGATTTGGAACTACATCACTTTCAGCTTCAGTTTCACGGATAATTTTTATTGCTTTGTCGATATCGAGAAGAATTTTGGCGAGAGCTTCGAGCAGATGCAGCTTATCCTTTGACTTAGCCATATCAAAATAAGTACGACGTTTCACACACTCCTCACGAAAAGCAATCCACTCGTTGAGGATTTCTCTTACTCCCATGACCTTTGGCGTACCTGCAATCAGAATGTTGAAATTGCACGGATAATTGTCCTGAAGCGGAGTCATTCTGAAAAGCTTCTGCATAAGCTTTTCGGGGTCTGTTCCACGTTTAAGGTCGATAGCAATTTTAAGTCCGCTAAGGTCTGTTTCATCACGGATATATGAAATTTCTCTTATTTTTCCCTGTTTTATAAGCTCGATTATTTTTTCTATTATAGCTTCAACCGTCGTGCTGTATGGAATTTCGGTAACTTCGATACAGTTTGCTGTTTTATCGTAATTATATTTGGAGCGTACTTTTACGCTTCCACGACCTGTTTCGTAAATCTTTCCGAGCTCGTCCTCATCATAGAACATAAGTCCGCCGCCAGGAAAATCCGGCCCTTTAAGTGTACTTAAAATGTCGTGCTTTGGATTTTTCATAATTGCAATACAGGTTTCACAGACCTCCTGCAAATTAAACGAACATACATTGCTTGCCATTGATACTGCAATACCTACATTTGCATTTACAAGAACGGTAGGAAAAGATGCCGGAAGCAGTGTAGGCTCAAGCATTGTGTTGTCATAGTTCGGGGTAAAATCAACCGTTTCCTTGTCTATATCACGAAAAAGCTCATTGCATATAGGGTCGAGTTTTGCCTCTGTATAACGTGCAGCGGCGCATCTCATATCACGGGAATAGGCTTTTCCGAAATTTCCTTTTGAGTCAACGTACGGATGCAGAAGTGCCTCATTACCACGGGTCATACGCACCATAGTTTCATATATTGCCTGATCTCCATGAGGATTAAGTTTCATTGTTGCTCCGACTATATTTGCTGATTTTGAACGCTCTCTGTCTGGGCTTAGCAATCCGTTTTTATACATCGTATAAAGAAGCTTCCTGTGCGACGGCTTAAATCCGTCGATTTCAGGCAGTGCTCTGGAAATTATTACACTCATTGCATAGGGCATATAATTTTTCTTCAGCGTATCGCTTATCAGCTCGTTAACAACGATTCCCGAGCCTTCGATATAAGCTTCGTGGTTTTGTTTATTTGTCGGCTCACTGCCTTTTTTTCTTGCCATACGAATTTAACCTCCTGTGATAAAATAAAATCTGCATAGCAGACACACACATACGTTTCTTTATTATAACACTTTTCCGACAATAAATCAAGGCTGATATTTTCATTTGATTTTTCTCTGATTTTGTGGTATGATTATATTGTGCTTTTAAGAAAACATAAAGACCGCAGACGGCTTGCATACGCAAGCAAGGACTTTAAGTCGGAAAACATTTTTCAAGTCAGTTCAAGTTCCTTCCTCCGACTTAAAGCCCGTTGATTTTCACGTCTTTACGACGTGAAAATCCGTCTGCGGTCTGATTAGCAGCAACATTGTTCATTACATGGTGCTTTTAAAAAATCGTTTGATATAAGTTTTAGAAGTACCCCACAGTAAAGGAAAATTAAAATGTCAAATGAAAAAGAAATAAAACAGTATGAAAAAATGATACTTACGCCATCAGGCAGGCTTATAGTTTCACTTGCAGTTCCGACAATAATCAGTATGCTTATTTCAATGATATACAATCTTGCGGACTCATATTTTGTTGGCAAACTCGGTACAAGTGCAAGTGCAGCAGTAGGAATAGTATTCAGCGTTCAGGCGGTATTTCAGGCAATAGGATTTATGTTCGGACACGGTTCAGGAACTGTAATCAGCCGCAAACTCAGTGAATGCAAGGAAAATGAAGCTGACAAATGCCTTACAACCGCATTTTTATCAGCAATTGCTTTTGGTGCCATATTGATGCTTATCGGACTCGCTTTCGTAACACCGTTTATGCGACTTTTGGGAAGTACAGAAACCATTCTGCCATATTCACGAAAATATGCGTATTATATTCTTATTTCCGGTCCAGCACTTGCAGCAAGCTGCGTTCTTAACAACGTTATGCGTTATGAGGGAAAGGCATTTTTTGCTATGATAGGACTTGTTTCCGGCGGAGTTCTGAATATGATAGGAGACCCGATATTAATGTTCGGCTTTGATATGGGAATTGACGGTGCAGGTCTGTCAACCGCAATTTCGCAATATGTAAGCCTGTTTATTCTGATTTTTATGTTTGTTTCGGGAAAGACAATAAGCAAGGTAAGACTGAAATCATTCTCTTTTGAGGAAATAAAACACATCATTCCAAACGGTATGCCGAGTCTGCTAAGACAAATCCTGAACAGCGTGGCTACAATGACGCTTAACAGATGTTCAATGCCATACGGCGATGCCGCTATTGCAGCAATGACAATTGCAGGCAGAGTAATGATGTTCATTGTATCGGTGCTTATGGGTACAGGTCAAGGATTTCAGCCTGTTTCAGCTTTCAATTACGGTGCAAAAAAATATAAAAGGGTAAAGAAGAGTTTCATATTCACATGGTGTCTTGGAACAGTACTTATGTTAGTTTCCGGTACAGCAGGATTTGTATTTGCAAAGCAGATAATAGCAATTTTCAGAAACGATTCTGAAGTTATAAAATACGGAATACCCGCTCTTAGATTTATGTGTATCGGCACTTTGTTTGCACCAATCGGAATGATATCGAATATGATGTTTCAGAGCATTGGCAAGAGCAAAATCGCATCGTTTCTTGCATTCATGCGAAATGGAATTTTTTATATTCCTGTACTTGCAATTCTGCCAATATTTATTGGATTCAGAGGAATACAATCTGCACAGATGATTTCTGATATTATTACAGCGTGTGCATCATTACCGTTTACTCTGAAGTTCTTCCGTGAACTTCCACACGCCGATATGATGACTGAGCTTGACGATAGATATTATAAAGGTCACCTCTAAAAACCCATATTATCTATTGAAGAAATCTTCAGAATGTGGTATAATAAAAGCATGAAAGTACGAATGAGAAGTTTCTTTGATGAAGAAAATC